>CAYSMT010000718.1:0-1504 GCA_964432135.1 uncultured Acidobacteriota bacterium | reverse complement strand
CACGCCCTCGAGGTGAAGCTGCAAGCTCATGCGCCCGTCATCCTCGTCACAGCCGTCTACTCTGGTGGTGATCCGGCCAATAACGCCCCGATCGAGGTCTACCGTCCCGGTGGCGTTGCCGAGCGCCTCGTATCAAGTACGCTCGACCCGAAGGGGCACTTCGCCTTCTTCCCTCAAGACGAGGGGCGCTGGAGCGTTGTCGTTGACGATGGTCTCGGGCATCGCGCCATGGAGACGATCTCTGTGCCCGCAAGCTTCTTCCAGCAGGAGCCGAGCACGGCGCCGGCACGAGCTTTGGGCGACACTTCCCAGATCAGCCGTCTCTTCTTCGGTCTCGGCCTGATCTTCCTGCTGTCGGGGCTGTTCGCCTGGTCCCGAACCCGGCGCGGCAAACCGACCACCCCGCACACCGGCGCATGACGAGGCGCTCCCTCGAGGACTGGGCCACGGGGAACTCCGCCCTCCACCGCCTCGATCCTCGGGCAAAGCTCATCGCCACCTTCGCCACGCTGCTCGTCATCCTCAGCGAGCCTCGAGATGAGCTGTGGGCTTGGCCTCCCTTCTTCGCACTCATCACCTCGGCCTGGCTCATCTCCGGCGTTCCCGCCCGCGTCGCCGGGAAACGATGCCTGCGCGCGGCCCCATTCCTGATCGTCCCTGCCCTGTTGCTGCCTTTGTCGGCCGCTCTCACCGGCGGCGATGCTGTCGGCCTCGTCGCGGGTCTGTCCTTGGCCTTGCGCGCATGCGCTGCGTTCGTGCTCGTGACGCTGCTCATCGCCACGACACGGATGAGCAGCCTCCTCCACGGCCTACACCAACTCGGTCTGCCGCGCCCTCTCGCAACCCTGGCCAACCTCAGCTATCGCTATCTCTTCGTCCTCACCGAGGAAGTGCAACGCCTCTCGCGCGCGCTCGCCTCGCGCTCAGCCGGCCGCCAGCCGCGTTTATTGGCTCGCCCCCGCCTCTGGGGCAAACTGATCGCCGTCCTTTTTCTGCGTGGATGGGAGCGCGCGCACCAGGTCCACAATGCGATGGTGGCCCGCGGCTTCGAGGGGCAGTTCCCAGGACCGGCGCCGCACGCCCTCGCCGCAAGTGACCTGCTGGGGCCGATCGTCTTTGTCCTGCTCGTGGCTCTCGTCCGGGTATTTCTGTGACGGCGATTAGGATCGACGGCCTGCGCTTCGCGTATCCAGGCGGCCCCGAGGTCTTGCGCGGCGTCGAGCTCGAGATTCCAAAGGGGGCGCGCTTCGGCATCCTCGGCCCGTCAGGCGCTGGCAAGTCGACCCTGCTGATGCACCTCAACGGCCTGCTCAGCGGGCAGGGCCTCATTACGATCGACGGCCTGAACTTGGCCGGAGAGCAGCTCCGGGAGATTCGCCGACGGGTCGGCCTCGTCTTCCAGAACCCGGAAGATCAGCTCTTCCATGCCACCGTGGGGGAGGATGTCGCCTTCGGGCCAGCCAACCTGGGCCTCGGAACAGCCGCCTGCGCCGAGCGCGTGCGC
>CAYSMT010000717.1:0-1508 GCA_964432135.1 uncultured Acidobacteriota bacterium | reverse complement strand
GAAGCACGGGCGTCATGGCCACATAAAAGAATACGTAGCTCCCAAGAACCACCGCCAGAACTCGCCCGGCTGAAGCGGTGCCGTCCGCAGGCCTTCGGGACCCACCTGCGGTACTTTCATCCCCTCGCCACATGAAGGCAAGCACGAGCACGGGTGAAACGAGAAACAATCCATTGGTAAAATATAGGGAGGAGACAGGGTGTGAACTCGTGAGCCGGCCCCAAAGGAAGAACGCGCCCCCGAACGTTGCCAAGGCCGCCGCCGGGGTACGCAGCGCGCTGGGCCTCCAACGGCCAAGATAGCTCAACGCCACAGGAGCAAGAACGAAGAGCAACACCATCCCGGCCGAGAGCCAAGTCTCGCGATGCGCACCGAGCAGCAGGCGCGAGATGACAACGCTCCGCTCTGAAAAGTAACTGCCGGCACCAAACGCGGAGGCCGTCCCGAAGTGCAGCCCGAGAGGATGTCCCTGGATGAGGTACTGGAAAACCCACAGCGGAAGCAGGATCAACCCCCAACTCCCGGCGAGAAGCACGGCCGCAGCTAGGCGCATTCTCCGCGCAACAAGCAAGCCGAGTAGAAACGCAGGAAGCAGGAGGTAGAGATCGTCTCTCAGATAGGCCGAGATTCCAGCGAGCAGGCCTGTGAGAGTGATCCATCGCGATCGACCTGTCTTGAGATAACGCAGTAGGCTCACACAACCCCACAATGCAAGGCCTACAGCAGGGGCGTGCTCCCAGAAGCTCAGGCTATAAAACCACAGCGGCGTCGCAAAAGCCGCGATGAGAACGGCGAGGGCCTGGGTCCGATGCGGCGCGAGGTCCTTCGATGCGAGTTGCCCGGTGATGGCCCAGACGGCACACAGGACACTGAGACCACCAACCAGCGGCAAGAGATGAATGCCGATAAGAGGCCACAACGCCTGAGCCCAAGCCGAGAGAAACAGGAAGGGAAGCGAAAAGGAACCGTGAAGTCGCCCCGCGCGAACAACGCCGAAGGGAGGTCGCAGTGGCGCATAGCGGAATTGAGGGTCGATCCGACGCCCAGGCCATGCCACGGAGTACTCCCCCGCAGGCGCGACGAGGAGCCCCCTCGCTTGGATGAACTTGCAGCCGTTATCGTTGATGAAGAAGCCGCCCGCCGGCATCAGAAGGAAGCTCGCGAGATAAACGACGGCGACCAGAGCAAAAACCAACAGCGCGGTACGCGAGGAAGCGGCTCTGAAGACCTCCGCGGACGACGCTTCGTTCCCGATCCTGCGCCGCCTGGACACCCTTCGCTTCATAAGCAGAGTATAGACCAGTGCCGTCGCACCTCACGCGAATCGAACGGGCATTCTCAGAATCGTGCGCAAACGGTCTGGAGTGACGCGTCGAGGATCGGAAAGATAGATCTCGTGGTGGCGACCGTGAGGTGTGAGCCCCTTTTCGGCGGCGAAGCGCTGCATTTCGACAACCGACTCTTCTTCTCTCTCATAGGGCCCCAAGTGAAGAATCTGAACACACCGA
>CAYSMT010000716.1:0-1509 GCA_964432135.1 uncultured Acidobacteriota bacterium | reverse complement strand
CATGCAACGCGACGATGTCCCCTCCTTACTCATCTGGCCTCCTTGGCGTCTGCCGGCGTCTTGCATGGGGTCGAGCCGGCGAGGGAGCCACGCCCCGATGTTTCGGGACCGTCTTGCTGCTTCCCCGCTTGAGTAGCATACAAGATCGACGGCACGGGCCCTCGCTCCTTTGCAAAGCGTCGGGCCGCGACGCACCCTCGCGAGGCGAGCCGCGATGCTATGCTGCTCACGCGAAGCAGGAAATCGGTCTTGCAAGGAGGTTTTTTGGGTGTTGCTCAGGCGAAAAAAGCACCGCGCCAAGCCGCTGCGGGCCTATCAGGGATGCCCGATGCTGCGGGGTCGAGCCTGCGCTTGTCCGATGCTTTGTTTCCCGGTGGCTGGGAAAGGGTTGTGCGGTCGTCATGCTCCCCATGGCCTAAGGGGGCGCACTCAGCTCGCCATCGACATCTCTACGCGCCGGTGTACGCGCTGCAGCTTGGGCGAGGGTGGCGAAGTCGGGGCCTCCTGATTACACGTCTCGGCAAATGAGGCGAGAGGAAAACACAGCTTACGGCTAGGTCCTCAGTGAATTGGCTGTGGCAAACCGATATGTTACATCATTTCGAGAAGGACAAAGACGAAGATAAACTCAATAATTATAATGAGTTGAAGGTCTGGCGGGCGGCGTAATGTGCTATCGTTACTCGCCCGCTGTGGGTTCGGTGATACGGTCGTGCCGTCAAGAGACGGGCCACTCTCACTCGGGCGATAGCTCGGCCCGGTGGCGGCAAGAAGAGATCGCGCCGGTACCACAGCGGCATCCCGTTCTTGCCGGCGAGGTCGTTGGCGATCGAGGCGCATCCCGGACATCCAGCGTGCTCGGTTCGCCATGCCGGTGAAAGGTGAAACGCGGGAGGGTTCGCCCTCCCGCGTTTCGCATGCTCCGGCATCGAGCTCGAGATGGCGCCGGTCACGAGCTACGCGAAGCAAGACAGGCCCGCACCCGCTCGAGCAGTTCTTCGGAGCGATAAGGTTTCTGGAGCAACTCGCAGGGTTCAGGAAGAGCCACGCCGCGCAGTGCGTCGAAACTGTATCCGCTGCAGAAGAGAACGGGCGTGGTGGGGAATCGTACACGAATCTCCTCGTAAACCGCGGCGCCACCCTTGCGTGGCATGACGACATCAAGCACGGCGAGATCAGGACCTTCCAGGCGGCTATCCAGACTTTCAATCGCTTCCTGGCCGTCTCGCGCGACGATGACGCGATAGCCTGCGCGACGCAGCGTGCTCGCCGTCAACTCGCGTACGGCATCGTCATCTTCGGCGAGGAGGATCGAGGCGGTTTGGGCGGGCTTGTCGGGGCGACGGGCGACATCCGGGTGCCCAGGTCCGACCGATGGGAGGAGGATCTCGAAGACGCTGCCGTGGCCGAGAGCGCTGTCGAAGAAGATGGTCCCGTTGTGGCGTTGGATGATGCCGTAGACCGTGGCCAGGCCGAGTCCCGGCCCTTGGCCGACTCCTTTCGAGGTGA
>CAYSMT010000715.1:0-1510 GCA_964432135.1 uncultured Acidobacteriota bacterium | reverse complement strand
GGGAAGGGTAGCAAAGTTGGCGACGCTGGCGATCTCTGTGGCGGCGACCTGGCCCAGCGGCTGGCCGCCGTCGTCGCCCGTCAACGCCCGATCGAGAGCCGGGGAGGCTGCCATCGCCCTCCCGAGGGCGGCGAGGCCTCGCAGCCAGCGGGCCGTTCGGCCGTGGCGCTCGCGGGCATAGTCTGACTGGCGGGCATAGCCGAAGACCGTCCATGCCTTGTCTTCTATCAGCGTTTCGGCGATGCGGGCGAGCGGGGGAATCAGGCGCTGCTGGAGTGCGCGTAGCTCGAGCGCAAGGCGATCGGCTTGGTGTAAAGAGGGGGGCCATGCGCGGTCGATCAGCTCCGGCAGGGGCAGCCGGTGTGGTGTTGATGGCCTCGGGCATCGAGGGAGAGGGAGGCTCGTCACGAGCATATTGTATGCAAATATTGGAATTCAAGCAAGTCAAATGCACAGAATAATAAAGCGATTCTTGAGATTATCTGTGGATTTTCGTCTGCAAGCGCGTCAGGTTCGCGCGGGGAAAGAGGGGAAGATCTGGTTCTTGGGATCCCCACTGCGTCATCGTCGCGTTGGGGGTGCAGGAGAGACATCTCGCGCTTCGTTCCCTGTCTTCGTCCGGGCGTCGTGCAGGTGCAAGAGATGGGTGTTGCAGATTTGGCCAGCGTTTTCTTCAGGAACGACAGCCGATCGGCGAGCGTTTGGGGCCAGTCGTGGTGGGTGCGGAGAAGGAGCTTCAGCCGCGCGAGTGGAAGCGTCGGACGCGCTTGCGGGAGCGGCGGGAGGAGGTTGGCCCGTTCATGATCGAGACCAGGGCGATCTGGCGCTGCCGGCGACGCATCAAGTAGATGATCGTTGCGGCGGCCGCGATGAGGATGAAGACGCTGACGCCGACGAGCCCGGCCTCGTGGATGATGCGCGCCATCTTGGCTACAGAGTAGCTCGAGTGGTAGCCGAGCAGCACGAGTGCGGGGACGAGCACGCTGACCGAGAGCAGGTCGAAGAGCAGAAAACGCCGCCAGGACATCCGCAGAGCGCCGGCGGTGAAGAGGAAGGGCATCTTCAGCCCCGGCAGCAAGCGTGCGATGGAGAGCGTCCACGGGCCGCGTCGCACATAGAGGTGCTTAGCCCGGAGCAGGTGGCGGCCGTTGACCAGACGCCGGAGATAGGGATGATCCGACAGATGCGACCCGACTCGTCGCCCGACGAGAAAGACCGCGAGGTCGCCCGAGAAGCAGGCCGCCATGCCCACCAGGATCGCTAGCTTGAGGTCGACGACGCCCATCGATGCCGCGACCCCGATGGCCAGCAGTGGAACCTCTTCCGGGATGGGTACGCCGAGAGTGGCGGCCCAGATGCTTGCGAGCAGCGCGAGGTAGCCATGGCCGGCCGTCGTGATGGAAAGAAACGAAAGCAAGGGTGTCCTCGGGGGGCGGGAAGTGCGCGAAAGATACCGGCCGGTCACCCCAAGGTCAAGAGAGTGTGCTAGTTAGCCGGCTCTGGAGTAATG
>CAYSMT010000714.1:0-1511 GCA_964432135.1 uncultured Acidobacteriota bacterium | reverse complement strand
ATGAAGAAAGCATGGAGATTTTCTGGGATCGTGGACAAGCGTTTATCTGCTTACTATCCTCAACGATCCCCTCATTTTTTAAACCCATCCGAACACCTGCTTAAAGACGCTATGTTGTTGAAGTATATCATCAAACTCCTTCATCAACGGCCGAAGCCGTTCCTCCGGCATGTTCGGAATGTGGTTATACCACATATAGCCTTGCCGCAGCAGCGAGTGCGTTCGCTTCTTCGTCGTGTTCGCCTTCAGGAATCGATCAAAACCCAAGCTCTCTCCCGCGGCCCCAAGAAGTGTCATCAGCACTATCGCAAACGCGGCAAGCAGAACCAGACGATCGCGTCGGTCACATCGCTTGACCCTCACGCTCCCAAGTCCCATCCCGTACATCGGATCCTTCAGATCTCTAAAGCTCGACTCGATGCTCCAGCGCTTCGAGTACCATTTCGCAAATGCTTTCGCCTCCTCCTTGCTTCGGCTAGAGGCAAGACACCAAGGCTCCTTCATCTGCTTATCCTGCATGCACACCACCGTGGCCACCTCGTAGCCCTTCTTCGTGATCTTCGCGTTTTTCAACATCCTCGCTCGACCACCCCTGCCCACCCAGTCCTTGGCCGAGCGCACCTCTCCTTTGTCCGACTCCACCTGCGTGTTTCCTCGGAAACGGATTACGAAGTCAAACCCACAAAGCGCATGAAGGAAGTCCATGAACTTGTGATCGTCGAACCCGCGATCCGCAAGCAACGTCACCCGGATCCCCTCGGGGAGGGCCCCCCTGAATTTCAAGATGACCTCGGCCTCGTGCTGCTGCTTCTGGCCCTTGAGTTCAGACTTGGGTACGGTTTGCCATACCAGCGGAGTCGCGCGTCCATGCTTGGTGGTAAGGCTGAGCATCAGCATGGTCTGATCGTCTGCGTCGAAGTCCGTCCAATCAAGAACGACAAGAATCTCTTTGCGCTCTCCCGGTGAGTGTCAATATAGTTGTCGCCTGATATGTGATCACGCAGCCTCGGCATAAGCCTTGTCTTCGTGGTTGGTTTCGGCGTCCGGGTTGAGCTCGACGACCTCGACTCTGTCCCAGTTCCGCGTATCCCCGCTCCAGCGTTCCGGATGTCTCTGACGAGCCTGCTCGTAGACCTCTCGGCGCTTGGCTAGAATTTCCACATCGCGGCCAGCGTGCCTGTCGTTTGGGGTCACGTAGCCGATGGCGCTGTGCAGATGCTCCTCGTTGTACCAGTCTACGAAGAAGCTGACCCATGCCCTGGCTTCGTCAAGGGACTGGAAGGGGCGCTCTGGGAACCACGGGCGGTACTTCAGCGTGCGAAACAGCGCTTCGGAGAACGGGTTGTCATCGCTGACCCGAGGGCGGCTGAAGGAGGCTACGATACCCAGGACCTGCAGGGTGGCCAGCATCGTCGAGCCCTTCATGGGTCCGCCGTTGTCCGAGTGCAGCACGATGCCGTCGGGGTCGACGCCGAGTTCGTCACAAATGGCCCTGATGAGCTCGGCGGAGT
>CAYSMT010000713.1:0-1511 GCA_964432135.1 uncultured Acidobacteriota bacterium | reverse complement strand
GATTCGTGGCAAGAGGCCCGACCACGGTGTTCAGCTACAAGCTGGTGTATGACCTTGCGATTCCGCTCTTTGGGCCGTTGCTCGATACGCTCTTCGTTAAGAGAATGTGGCAACGAATCATCCACAAGTCGCTCGACAATCTGCGGAGAATCTTCAGCGCAACAAAGAATCTTCCCGCAAAGGTCAATCCCGATTGAATGTATCTTCGCTCGCTGCTCAGCCGAAGCGATGCCACCCTTTGAGAGGAGATACCGCTATGCAAAAAACACCTGCCCTTCTGATAATCGCCTCATCGCTGTTTCTCGCCGGTAGCATCCACGCAGCCGAGGCCGATAAGACGATGAGCGGGGCCTACTTGAGTACCGATCTCGGCTACACCAAGTACAGCATTGAAGGCTTTGCTGAAACCTTTCCTCCCATCTATCTGCGGCGCAGCAGAACCCATTTCGATATCGATGACAATGGCATGCTCGTCAGGCTCAGTACAGGATACGGGCATTACTGGCGCAGCACCTTTTTCACGGCAGCGGAGTTCGGTTACCAGAAACTTATCGGTGCCAACAGATACAAGATCACAAACTTATCCAACCAGCACGAAGTCGACATTGACTACAGCAGCCGCTTCGATGCCAGCCTGCTGACCGGCCGGAGCACCTCCGAAAGCGGTCTGGTGTATCTCCGTATCGGATATGGCGTCACCAATGTTTACATCACTCCACACGACATAGGCGGAACAGGTGGCGCTTTTCATGACCTGTCGGGGCCCCTCTTCGGCATCGGCTACTCGCGTGTGCTCAACGATCGTTTTAGCCTTCGCATCGAGGCGACGCGCCTATCCATCCGCGACACATACAACAACAACAAAAACGACGGAGAGATCTACGACGTCAAGATAAAGGATGCGCATCTACAGATGGGGGTCATCTTCCATTTCTGATTCCGCGTCAGAGCTCAAATTGCAAAGGATTCCAAAAGGTAAAACGGGTCAAGCCCGACGACGACGACGCGGCGCCTTGCCCTTGGTCTTGAGGATTTCCACGGCCTGCTCGAGGGTGAGCCCCTCCAAGCCAACATCGTCGGGCAACGAGGCGTTCTTCTCGCCGTCCGTGATATAGGCACCGTAGGGTCCGTCAAGAACCTGGACCTCAGCCCCACCGCTGCTCTTGCCCAGGGCCTTGAGCACTGTCTTCGATGCCGAGCGCGAGCGGCGCTGACGCTTGGGCCGCGCGAGAATCTCTAGCGCGCGCTCGAGAGTGATCTCGTAGACGTCATCGTCCGCCGAGCGCAGCGAGCGCGAGTCGTCACCGCACTTGAGGTAGGGACCGAAGCGCCCAATCGTGGCGATGATCTCCGTGCCGGAGTCAGGATGCTGGCCGAGGGTCCGCGGCAAAGACAGCAACTTGAGCGCCAGAGCGAGATCAACCGTGTCCTCGGTCTCTCCGGCGGGCAAGGAAGCCCGTTTGGGCTTGGGCGCCTTCTTGTCTTCGGGAAGCTCTCCAAGCTGCACATAG
>CAYSMT010000712.1:0-1517 GCA_964432135.1 uncultured Acidobacteriota bacterium | reverse complement strand
TGAGAGGCTCCAACGAGGGGAAAAGCTCCTGCCCCGCGATGACCACCAGCAGGATCGCCCCACCGACAAGCAAGCCGAAGACCCCGCCCAGGACGAGACCGCCACCTGGCCCTTGGTCGCCGCGGGCGACTAGCTCGCGGCGGGCCCGCGTGAGAACAACAAGGGGAAGCGAGAACTGCGCGAGCTTGCCGACGAGGTACACAGCCTGCTGCAGATGTGCCGGCGCCTCAGCGAGTATGTCGAAATAGACAAAGGTCAGCAACGAAGGAAAGAAGGCCGCCAGAAACAAGAGCCACCCTTCGGCGACGTTCGCCTTGTGGCGTCTGCTCATATGGTCCCCTTGCCCAGCGCCACGATCGCCTCGCGCAGCTCATCCGCGCGAGCAACGGAAGAGAGAGCCGCGCCGAAGGTCACGCTCACCGGACAGGGAATGCGCCGCGGAAGCTTCCAGAAGGCGCGCCCACCCGAGAACGAGAAAACGCTACCCCAAAGGCCATCGAGGCGCACGGGAATCACGGGAATCTCAAGCTGACGCGCGATGGCCTCAATACCCGGGCGGAAGACACCAAGCCGACCGTCTCTCGAGATGGCCCCCTCCGCGAAGACGCAGACGGCTTCCCCGGCCTCGAGTTCGCGACGCGCGCGGCGGATCGCCCGGACAACGCTACGGCGATCCGTTGCATCGACGGGAATGGCATGCAACCAGAGCAAGACCTTGCCGAGCACAGGCAGCTCGCACACCCCGCGATACGCAAGAAAGCGCACGGAACGCTGGAGACACGCGGCGACGAGACCCGCATCGACATAGGACAAATGGTTGGCGACGAGCAACGCAGGGCCCTTTTGGGGAATGTTCCGCCGCCCGACGATGCGCATGCGGTAGACACTTCGCAAGGCGGCACGGGCCACAAAACCCACGAACGCCCGCGGCGCGACCCGTAGCGCCTCCGCGCAAGCAACGAGGGAAAGCAAGCCAGCAAAGAGCTGAACGGCCGAAGCGCTCAACCCCAGGAAGGGCTGGAGAAGGTAGAGGCTCGCAGAGGCAGCGAGCATGGCGAGGGTGGAGATGACATTGACGCTGGCAAGGATTCGCCCTCGCTCCTGGCGCGGGCTTCTCTGCTGGATCATCGCGTAGAGCGGAACACTCACTAATCCGCCGCCCAGGCCAAGGATGAAGAGCGCACCACCAACACCCCAGGCGCCCAGGCCAGCCAGAGAAGAGACCATACAAGCGACGGCCATCAGCGCGAGGCCAATCGGCACGAGGCCAGGCTCGATCCTCTCGCCCGAGAGAGTCCCGGCCAGAAGACTACCAACACCGATACCGAGTGCGATCGCCGTAGCGAGCACACCTGTCCCGGCACCAGAGATACCGAGCACAGCGCGAGCGAGAAGCAGGAGGTTCATCTGAACCAGCGCGCCGAGATACCAAAACAACGCGATCCCCAGCAGCGGGTGGATCAAGCGTACAGAGCCACTCATCGCCCGAAGCCCGGCCCGGAGCTCTCGTCCAGGAT
>CAYSMT010000711.1:0-1521 GCA_964432135.1 uncultured Acidobacteriota bacterium | reverse complement strand
CGACTACGGTTGGCACCTGCACCTTGAACCGCTCTTAATGGGCCTGACAGCAGGCATTCTCGTACAGAACCTGACCCGCCGTGGCCACCTGTTCACGGAGAGCCTCGAACGTGTCGGCCCCCCGATCTATGTTTCCTTTTTCGCCCTGACCGGTGCCACGCTCGATCTGACAGCTCTTGCCCGCAGCTGGCCGCTCGCCTTGCTAATCGTCGCACTGCGGGCGATCGGATTGTTTGCTGGCTCCTGGGCGGGGAGCGCTCTTGCACGCGATCCCAAGCATTGGCGTCCCCTTGCGGGGTTAACCTCGATTTCCCAGGCTGGCGTCAGCCTCGGTCTCGCCGCCGAGATCGGCCGGCGTTTCCCCGATTGGGGCCCTGCGATCGTCGCACCGGTCGTCGCCGCCATCGCGATCAATCAGATCGCGGGGCCGATTCTCCTCGCCCGCGCACTCAACGGGGCAGGGGAGCTATGCGAGGAGAAGATTGCTGAGGAGGAGGGCGACACGCTCTAACCCCCGCCCTACAACCGGCGGCGCACGACGAAGGGGATCGATGACGCGTGTACACACCCCCCCCGCTCCTTGATATGCTGCACCTTTCCTTCGAGGATGATCCCGTGACGAACGTATCACTCTACCGGCAGCATCTGGCTAAGCTCGACGAGATCCTCGTCGATAGTCTCGAGAGGGCAAACCGCCATGGACTCGCCCTCGACGGCGTACTTTTCCACGCGGGGCGCGAGCAGTACTATCACGCTGACGACCAACCCATCGCCTTCCGTTCCGCTGCGCACTTCATGCGCTATGTTCCCGTCGCCGGTCCCGAGCACTGCGTGCTGGCACGCCCCGGCCAAAGACCCCTCCTCGTCCGCGTGGCCCCAAAGGACTTTTGGTACGAGATAACCCCCCTGCCTGACTCTTACTGGCAGGGGGAGATCGACCTGCGTGAGGTCAGGGCCATCGCCGAGCTACCCCGTGCGATCGGACCGCTCACCCGTGTCGCCTACGTCGGCAACTCCCCCGAGACCGCGGCGGAGCTCGGTATCGATGCGGCGCTCATCGAACCGGACGCGTTGATGCCGGCGCTGACCTGGCATCGGGCCGTGAAGACGGACCATGAGATCGAGCTGTTGACCGTCGCCGCCCAGAAGGCCGCCGATGGCCATCGAGTGGCGCGCAAAGCTTTCGAAGGCGGCGCGAGCGAACGAGAAATCTACTGGGCCTTTCTCGAGGCGGCTGATCTGCTCGACAAGGACGTCTCTTTCGATCCGATCTGCGCGCTCGACGAGAAGATCGCTACCTTGCACTATCAGAACAAGCGGGGCATCGAATCAACACCAGCAAAGGTCTTCATGCTCGACGCGGGAGCCACCCATGAGGGCTACTGTTCAGACATCACCCGTACCTGGGCGCTCGAGAGCACCCATCCCCTCTACCGCTCGCTACTCGAGTCGATGGACGCCCTCGAGAGAGATCTCGTCGCAATGGTCACACCGGGCCGCTCTTACACCGAAATTCATCTC
>CAYSMT010000710.1:0-1523 GCA_964432135.1 uncultured Acidobacteriota bacterium | reverse complement strand
CCGCGTACGCAGCGCATCACGAGTCAGCCCCGTAAAATCCGCCCCCAAACGCAAGAGCGAGCTCCGCACGCCAAGTTCCGCGAAGGCCCCCACCGAAAGTGTCTGAGCCATGGAGGGGGTCTGCGCATGCAGGAAGCCACGGTTTGCCTTGCCACGATTGTCCATCCGGTGGTCGACGCGAGATAGGCCCGCTCGCAGTCCGAAAGCAACCACCCCGCGGTGAGGGTCGCGAAGCTCAAGAGAAGCGCTGAGGAGCCGGTCTGACGTTTCCACGCTGTTCATGGGCAGTGCGGGATAGTCCGTCTTGCCCGCCTCGCGACCGATCAGGCTCAGCGCGACACGCGACGACTCGCCCGCTCGCCAGCCAAGAACGGCAAAGGCTTCGGTTCCCGCAGCATCGGCGGGAACGTGCGTCCCGTCGGCTGCGCGGTAGTCGTGCTGGATACGGCGGCCCCCGCCGACGCGAAAATCGACGCGATCACTGCCGCCTTCGATCCCCACATCACCGTGCCAAGCAGCACCGGCACTGCCGACACCAATCGCGGACCAGGAATGTAGTTCGCGCCCCGGGTGCGCACCCCGATCGTAGTCGGTCGAAACCTCGATGCGCCCTCCGCTTCCCGGAGGCCCGGCGGCGAGCGAAACGAGCCCCTTCACCACAACGGCCCGCGAGATAACGGCGGAAGTGACGTTCGACGCGGGAGGATCCATCCGCCCCGGGCAGGCGCCGTGCACGCTCACGCCGTTGATCTGGGTCTGAACTCTTTCCCAGCCCAGGCCACGGATGACGGGTTCCACAGCTCCGAGGGCACGCTGAACACCGCTGATGCCTGAAAGTTCGCAAAGCAAACTCGCGAGGTTGGCGTGCTGGCCTGCCTGAAGCTCCTCAGCCCCGACCTCTTGGGCATCCGGTGCGACCCGGTCGGCGAGGACCTCAATCTCGACGACTTGCCCGGTGGTCAGGGGTTCTTCCGGCTTGCTGCTCTGGTCTTCCTCACCCTGCGCTGCAGAGAGCACGAGACAAGAGGACACCATCACCACCGCTAAGGCCCTCAGGGCCCCGGCGTGTTCTGGCTGTCTCATGACAAGCCCACCTAGGCCAGCACAACGAAGAAGGCAACGCGCCCGACGCGAAGCCGCGACGTTTCCGACCACTGGGCCCACCCGCAGCACCGTTGGTAACCTCCATGTCGCCAACTGACCGACTCGCCATGGCGTCGTGCGTTGGAACATGCCATCTAGCCTCAACGCGGCGAGCATGTCTGTCAACGACAGGACATGGCGGGCCGCTGACCGGAAGACACATTTGAGATGATCTCCGCAACGAAAGAGCGCCCGCATCGTAGATCGCCAGGTCTACGCCGCGTGCCGCGACCGAACATCGAGGAAGGAAGGGCATGAAATACGCCATCGAACTCAAGGGTATTACCAAGAGCTTTGGGCCCAAGATCGCCGTCCAAGAGCTGGATCTCGCGGTACCTCAAGGCGCGATCTACGGTTTCATCGGACCCAATGGCGCGGGC
>CAYSMT010000709.1:0-1537 GCA_964432135.1 uncultured Acidobacteriota bacterium | reverse complement strand
GAGCTCCTCCGGCTCGTTCTCCACCAGATGCGCCGCTTCTTCGGCGGGGGGCTTGGCCGGGGAGAGCATCCCGGCCCGCCACAGGAGCTCGAGGGCGGCGTCACCTCCCAGCCCCGTTTCTCTGACGAGGGTGGCGCGACCTGCAGGCTGAGCGCAGCGTTCGAGCAGCGCGAGCTCGTCCTGTTTCAGGTCGAGCACGAGGGCCGCGTCGTCGGCGGACCAGCGAGAGACGACCCACTCCGGCGGTTTCATGCTCGGGGTCTTGGTACTTTGCTGTGCTCGTGCGAGGCTCAGCGCGGCGGCTGTCGCGTGGAGCTGCGCTCGCGGTTCGTCGCCGAGGGGGACACGGCCCGGACGGATGCGGTAGGTGGCGCGAGTCCACGTGGCGCTCTCCTCGAGCAGGGCTACGAGGTGTTCACGAAGTCTTGGGCGGAGCTCCTCGCTGGTGACAAGGCCGTGCTCGAGGGCGGCACGGGCGGTCAGTGGCGCGCTCTCGATGGAGCTGAGCAGCTTCGTGCCCGCGTCACCCGCCGGTAGCGCGGCGTGCTCGTTGGAGAGCAGCCAGTCGATGAAGCGATCATCCCGGGCGTTGGAGAGCACGGCATGGAGTTGGCCGTCCTCGAAGACGAAGCGTCGCAGCAGCTTCTGGTGGCTGAGCTCGAATAGACAGCTCGCGCGCAAGAGACCCATGGCTCCTAGCAACGCGGCCAGCGGCGCTTCTCGTAAGGTGCCTTCGGGCGAGATCTTTATCGTTGTCTGCTCAGCCACTGCCCCCATTCCTCGACGAGCTCCTCCTTCGAGGCGCGGAAGGCCTCCTCTAAAGCATGGTTCTCCGATCCGCTGCGGGCCAGCTCCTGGACAAGCCAGAGCACGCGGGAGCGTGAGTAGCGCTCGTGCAGGAAGGCGACGAAGGAGAGTGCGGTGGGGTAGCTGAAAGGCTCGATGTCCAGGCGTGCGCCGCGCTCGCGTGCGAGGGAGAGGGCTGAGCGAAGCGCGCTCGGATCGCGGGGTTCAAGGAGCTGGGCGAAGCCCTCGTGCAGCCAGCGGGGGAGTCGCCCATGGCCCCGCGTGAAGAGCAGCGCATGGACCAGCTCATGGCGCGCGACCCGTTTGAGCTCGGGTGTGACGCGCGTGACCCCTCCCATCGGAAGCCGGATCTTCCCGTCGAATAGCCCCGCTACATCTCGGCTGCTTCCCGTTGTCTCGTGAAATTCCCTCCGGGAGTAGATGATGACGGCGATCGGATCGCGGGGGTAGGAGTCCAACTCGCGGGTCAACTCGTCCCAGGAGGTCTCGAGCAGGTCGAGCAGCAGATCACCGAGTCGCTCATCCCGTTCGCCGTCGTATCGCAGCACAAAGTGTTGCGAGTCCGCTCGACGATAGTGGCGTTCAGCGTCGATCTCGCGTTCGAGCTTTTCAATCCGCGCCAAGAGGCGCGCATCGCCGGGTCGTGTCGTCAGGGCCAGGCGGTACGCATCGCGGGCATCGAGTAGACGATCGTCGCGGTAGTGGCACTCGCCCCTCAGCTCGAGCAGAT
>CAYSMT010000708.1:0-1551 GCA_964432135.1 uncultured Acidobacteriota bacterium | reverse complement strand
GCCGCTCACCGATCCATCAGGTTGGATTCGCGAGTGGGCCTTGAAGTGCTCCGCGTCGGCCAGCGGGAAGTCCTCACGGAAGTGAGCACCCCGGCTCTCCTCCCGCCAAAGCGCTGCCCGAGCCACGCAACGTAGCACGAGCGCAATGCTGCTGGCCTCGAGAGAAGCGCGCCGTTCTCTGGGAGCCGGCAGATCGTCGCGGAAGGCTTCGATCTCCCGCTCAAGCAACGCAGCCGCCCAGCGCAGACCCTCGCCGACTCGGACGATGCCCAAGGCCGACTCCGCAAGCTCGCGAAGGACGCCGACACGGTCAGGGTTCCCCAAGCGCCAACGCGGGCCTTCCGGCGCGTCAATCCGCCCAGGATCGACCTTCTCCTCAAGCAAACAACGCGCGGCACGCGCGCCGAAAACGAGCCCCTCGAGCAACGAGTTACTCGCCAGCCGGTTAGCGCCGTGCACGCCCGTACAGGCCACCTCTCCCGCGGCGAAGAGCCCGGGCAGAGAGGTCCGCCCGTCGAGATCGGTCACGACGCCCCCCATCGCGTAATGGGCCGCGGGACGCACGGGAATCGCCTCGTGTAGAGGATCGACGCCATAGCGCCGACAGACCTCGAGAACCCCAGGAAAGCGATGCTCAAGATGCTCCGGCTCCATGGCGCGCAGGTCCAGGCCGACCGGACGGCCATCCTGCAAGCGAATCTGCCGCGCTATGCCCCGAGCGACGACATCCCGTGGCGCGAGCTCGCCACGAGCGTCATTGGCAAAGAGAAAGCGTTCGCCATCCTCTCCGAC
This sequence comes from uncultured Acidobacteriota bacterium, assembly GCA_964432135.1. GTDB lineage: Bacteria > Acidobacteriota > Polarisedimenticolia > J045 > J045 > JANTFM01. The sequence goes on along the minus strand of CAYSMT010000708.1, from coordinate 759 downwards.
GATCAATCCTCCCTCCCCGCGCAGCGCCTCGGTGAGCAACACCGGAGGCGCCCCCTTGAGTGCAAGGGCCGTGGGATGAAACTGGACGAACTCCATGTCCCCCGCGAGACAACCCACCTTGAGCGCCAGCGCCACCCCGTCACCGGTGGCCTCGGGGGGGTTCGACGAGACCTTCCAGCAGCAACCGATGCCGCCGGTGGCGAGCAACACACCTCCCGCGAGAACATGGATCGGCTCGCCACTCGCCGTGAGCAGCCTTGCCCCGACACAACGCCCGTCGGCGACGAGTAGGTCGGTCGCCATGCACCCGCTGAGCCGCTCGACCCCCTTTTCCTTCAGCAATCGCGTCACGAGCGCGCGAACCAGCTCGCGCCCTGTCAAGTCACCTCCCGCGTGGAGGATACGCGGCATGGAGTGAGCGGCCTCGCGGGTCAGGTGGTAACGATCTCCCTCGCGATCGAAGCGAGCGCCCCACTCGATGAGTCGCAGCACTTCGTCCCGCCCATCGCGCACCAAGGTGCTCGCTGCCGGGCGATCGCAGAGCTGCGCTCCAGCAGCGAGGGTGTCCTCGACGTGCAAGACGAGGTCGTCCTCATCGCCGCTGAGCGCAACAGCGATGCCGCCCCGCGCCTGGGAGCTGCTCGAGCTCTGAGGCTCATCCTTGGTGGCCACCGCGACGCGGGCGCCCGCCCCAGCCAACGAGATCGCCGCCCGCAAACCCGCGACCCCCGCGCCGATGACCAAAAGATCAAATCTGCG
>CAYSMT010000707.1:0-1553 GCA_964432135.1 uncultured Acidobacteriota bacterium | reverse complement strand
TTTTAATCTGGCTCCCCGGTACGGACTCTGCTCGAAATCCGGCAATGGCAACGCTCTTTATCAGAAGTTATTGCAACCAAAGACATTAGAGCCTCGAGCTGAGATGGCCCGCGCTTTGGATAGAGCAGCCAGCAGAAACGCTAAACCTATTGCAAAAAGCTACGTTTTGCGTTACTTTATGCGCGAGGTTCAGCAATGACAAATTTCCGCACCCTGACCCATTGGATCGAGGCCCTTCCCGAACACGGACGGTACGTCTTCACCCGTGCCGAGGCGGACGCAGCAACAGAAGCATCCACCGCAGCCACCAAAATGGCGCTCTACCGCCTGAAGAAAAGAGGCGCCATCGTTAGCCCGAGGAGGGATTTCTTCGTCGTCGTTCCGCGCGAGTACCGCGTGGCGGGCTGTCCACCGGCGAGCTGGTTCATCGACGATCTGATGCGCCACCGCGAGCGGTATTACTACGTCGCATTACTGAGTGCAGCAGCGCTCCACGGTGCCGCACATCAACAACCCTTGGCCTTCCAGGTCATCGTCGAGAAGGCTGAGCGCAATATTGATGTAGGACGCGTTCGAATCGATTTCCACGTGAGTCATCGCTTCGAAGGAGCGGCCGTGCAGGCCGTGCAGACCGAGACCGGCACCATGAATGTGGCAACACCCGAGACGACCGCCTTTGACTTGGTGCGGTTCCCTGCCGCTGCCGGCTACTGGAGCAATGTCGCAACCGTCATCGCCGAGTTAGCGGAGAGGCTCAACCCAAAGGCGCTGGCCGCGGGCGCATCCCGCGTGGCTCGGACCGATGTGCAGCGCCTCGGCTGGCTGCTCGACTTCGTGGAACAGTCTGATCTTGCAGACGCCTTGGCGGCCACGATCGACGGCAAGCGCCTGCTGCCGACTCCGCTTGCCCGCGCCCGCGATACGGCAGACGCCCAGCTCGACTTGCGCTGGCATGTGTTGGTCAATGACAACGTGGAACTGGACCTGTGATCCCGAGAGCGAACATCACCGCGTGGCGTAAGACCGCGCCGTGGCCGGACAACTCACAGGTCGAACAGGACCTCGTGCTCTCTCGTGCCCTCGTGGAACTCTTCCGCCGGTCAACGTTTGCGGAGAATACAGCCCTGCGGGGAGGAACCGCGCTTCACAAGCTCTTCTTCGATCCGCCAGGTCGTTACTCGGAGGACATCGATCTTGTGCAATGCACGGCCGCTCCGATCGGACGGCTCGTCGATGAGACTCGTGCGGCGCTTGACCCGTGGCTCGGCGTTCCCAAGTGGAAAGCGGGTCATGGGCGCTTCACTCTCTACTACCGCTTCGAAACCACCCACGCGCCCATCGTCCGGATGCGGTTGAAACTCGAGATCAACACGCGCGAACACTTCGCCGTCCACGGCTACAACATGCGCCCGTTCGTGATCGAGAACCCGTGGTTCTCAGGGCAAGCGGAGATAACAACCTTCAACCTTCCTGAACTTCTCGGAACCAAGCTACGCGCGCTCTTTCAGCGCAAGAAGGGGCGCGACCTCTTCGATCTGAGCCTTGCTCTGAAC
>CAYSMT010000706.1:0-1555 GCA_964432135.1 uncultured Acidobacteriota bacterium | reverse complement strand
CGGCGATCACGGGGATGTAGCGAAGACCTGTCGGTCGTTTTCGCGAACGACCCGCGAGAAGACGGTTCATCGGGAGCTTCTTGCCTCTCCTTGCTTCGCTCCACGGTGCTCGCCATCTTGCGCAGGACCCCTCCGCGGACCCATGTTCTCCGCAAGAGGTGACGATACAGAATGAACGCCGACAAGGAGTTGTGGACAGGACGGGCCCGCCCCGACGGGGGAGAGCCTGCGCCCGCCTCGGCAGCGCGCGCGACCCGGGTCATCGCAGAGATGGCCTGCTCTCACGAGGGGGATCCCGTTCTTGCCCGGCGCATCATTGACGCGGCCGGGGAGGCGGGAGCGGACGCGATCCAGTTCCAAATATGGCGTGTCGAGCAGCTCGTGGTTCCGGGGCATGCGGAGCGGTCGCTGCTTGAGCGCCTCGAGCTGTCGGAGCCGGTTTGGCGTGAGCTGACGCAACGGGTGCGTGATCACTACCCCTTCATGCAGATTATCGCTTGCGTCTACCATCCCGACGCGGTGGACGTTGCTGAAGGGCTCGGCGTTGACGCCTACAAGTTGCACAGCGCGGATCTTGCCAATCCGCTGCTCGTTCGCCATGCCGCCTCGACCGGGCGGCGGATTGACCTGAGCACCGGTGGCTCGACCCTCGGGGAGATCGAGCGCGCTCTGGGTTGGATCGAGGAAAGCTCGGACCCTCCTGTATGGCTGATGTATGGTTTTCAGGGTTTTCCGACGGCGGCCGATCGTCTCGACCTGCGGCGAATGATCGCACTACGTGAGCTTTTCGGAAGGCCCGTCGCTTACCAGGACCACTCTGACGCCGACACGCTGGCTGCCTTCACGATCCCGGCTGCTGCGCTCGGTCTCGGCGTCGAGATCATCGAAAAGCACGTGACCCACGACCGATCGCTCAAGGGTGTGGACCACGAGGCGGCCCTCAATCCCGACGAGTTCAAGCGTTTCGTTGCCATGGTGCATGAGATCGATGCGGCCCGTGGCGGCTCGCGGCGGCACGGGCTCAACCCGGGAGAGCTTGACTATCGACGCTACGCAAAGAAGAGCGCCGTTGTTGCGCGTCCCCTCGATGCGGGAGCGACTCTCGGCGCGCACGACCTTGTCTTCTTGCGCACGGGTGAGTTGGGTCTGGCACCCTGTGACGCGGAGCGTTTCGTCGGCCGCCGCGTCGTGCGGTCGCTGCCTGCCTATCACATGCTTCGCGAGGACGATCTCGCATGAGAAGGGCCGCCTGATGCGTCTCGTATTCTTTGGTGATGGGGTCTGGGCAGCTCGCTGCCTCGAGCGCTTGCTCGATGACGGTCACGAGCTGTGCGCCGTCGTCACGAGGAGACGCCCGACCGACGAGAGCCTATCGCAGCGCGCCGCAGCGTTGGGCATCACCTGTTATGCGCCGCCCCACGTCAACGCGCTGGAGTTCGTTGAGATCATCGCGGCATACGGCGCCCGCGTGCATGTGGGTGTCTCTTACGATCAGATCATCCGGCAGCCACTGCTGGGCCTTGCTCCCGAGGGTTTCGTCAATGTGCATGCCGGA
>CAYSMT010000705.1:0-1562 GCA_964432135.1 uncultured Acidobacteriota bacterium | reverse complement strand
AGCCTACTGGTACGAGTAGGGTCGAGCTGGTCGCGTGGCAGAGAGGGCGTGGGCCTCGAGGTTGGCGGCTTCCTGGCGCAAGCGATGGAAACAGCCCCGTGGACATGAGCGGAGGGCGGGCTTGGAGCCCGCCCTCCGGGAGGCGCGAGAGAGTAGGAGCCGGTGAGCTCAGCTCAGTGGAACGGTCACGAAATGGGGATTGCCGCCTCGATAGACTTGTAGAAGGACGGACTTGCGTCCGTGAGAGGTTGCGGCTTTCACGGCGCGCGCGACCTCTGCCGGCATGCTGACCGGCGATTGGCCGACCATGGTGATGACGTCACCCGGGCGCAGCCCACGCTCGGCGGCGGGGCTAGAGGGATCCACACCCTCGATGAGAACGCCATCGAGTCCCGCGGGAAGCTGACTGAACTCCCGAGCACGATGCGTCAATGGCTTGAGGTGCAGGCCGAGACGGCCGGGGCGCGACGCCTTACTCGGAGTAGCGCTCTGCTGCGCTTCGTCGTCTTCGCTGCTACCGATCTTGACGCCGATCTTGCGAGTTTCATCGCCACGCCAGACGGAGAGTGTGATCTTTTCGCCGGCCTTCAGATCGGCTATCACACGGGTGAGATCCTTGACGTTGCTGATCTTAGTTGTGTTGACTGCGGTGATGACGTCTCCGGCGCGTAGCTCGGCATCCTCAGCGGGCGAGCCAGTGACAACCTTCGCCACCAGAGCGCCTCGGGCCTCATCCATGCCGAGGGCCTCTGCGGTCTCGTCGTCGACGGGCTGGATCATGACTCCGAGCCATCCGCGCTCGACGCGACCGTTCTCTCGAAGCTGGTCGAGAACCCCGCGTGCCTGAGAAGCCGGAATGGCGAAGCCAATACCGATATTGCCTCCGTTGGGCGAGAAGATGGCCGCATTGATGCCAATGACTTGTCCGTTGGTGTCGAACAGAGGGCCGCCCGAGTTGCCCTTATTGATCGGCGCGTCGATCTGCAGGAAATCGTCGTAGGGTCCTGAGTGGATGTCTCGGCCGCGGGCGGAGATGATACCGGCCGTCGCCGTGCCGCCCAGGCCGAAGGGATTGCCAATAGCAACGACCCAATCGCCGGCACGGGTTTTTTCCGAGTCGCCAAGCTGCGCGTAGGGCAGTTTCTTTTCGGCGTCGATCTTGAGTAGAGCCAGATCGGTTTTCTCGTCACGCCCGATCAGCTTCGCGTCGTACTTCTTTCCATCGTCAAGGGTTACGGTGATTTCATCAGCACCGTCGATGACGTGGTTGTTGGTCACCACGTAGCCGTCGGGGTCGACAAGGAAGCCCGAGCCGAGAGCCTGGGCGACCGACCCCTGGTCACGTTCGTCCCCCGGAGGGGCCTGGAAGAAGCGGCGGAAGAAGTCCTCGAAGGGTGAGCCCGGCGCAAAAGGCATGGGGCGGCCGCCAGGATACCAGCGGGCCTTGAGGTGCTCCTTGGTCGAGATGTTCACGACCGTTGGGCGGACCCTTTCGATGAGATCTGCCAGGGTCGACGGTGGAGCGATCTGCGTCGCCTGCGACTTGGCGACCGTGCCCGCCA
>CAYSMT010000704.1:0-1569 GCA_964432135.1 uncultured Acidobacteriota bacterium | reverse complement strand
CAGCACGGAACGTGCGACCCCATGAAGAAAGCAGCTTGAGTTAGAGTGGGCGCCATGGCGATGCGCGGCGAGCTTCTCAAGTTGTTGGACGCCCTCACTGGGCGGGTCCTGGCGCTTCTTCTCGGCAACGGTCGAGCCACGGTTGCTCCCGCGTCGGGGCGGCGGGTTTCCCCGCCTTCGCGCGTGCTGGTCATCCGCCCGGGTGGGATCGGCGATGCCGTCCTTTTCATCCCCATGCTCCGGGCCCTTCGCGAGATCTGGCCCAAGAGCGCGATCGACCTCCTGATGGAGCGACGCAACTGCGCCGTGCTCGAGGGAAGCTCTTTCGCAAAGCGGGTCTACTGCTACGATCGCTTCCCTGGTGACCTGTTGCGCGTGCTGCGCACGCGCTATGACGTGGTCATCGACACCGAGCAGTACCACCATCTTTCGGCTTTCGTCGCTTGGCTCACGCGCTCGCCGAGACGCATCGGCTTTGGTACGACGCGTCGCCGCCGTTTCCTCAGTGAGCTCGTGCCTTACAGTCAGGAAGTTTACGAGGCGCGCGCCTTTCTCGATCTCGCCCAGGCTGCCACGGGTCGGGAAGTGCGCTTCGACCCAGATCGGCCCTTTTTTCTACTTCCGGAGGAGGCTGTCGAGTACGCTGAACAGACACTAGCTTCGTTCGCCGGGCGAGCGATGGTTGCCATACATCCCGGGGCGTCGATTCCCGAGCGACGCTGGGGAGCAGGACGCTACGCGGCGCTTGCTCGACGCCTCGCCGAGAAAGAGGTCGCGATTATCATCCTTGGCGGGCCGAGCGATCTTCGTGCGGCCGCGAAGATTCGCGACGCGTTGACGGGATGGCCCTTTGTCGACCTCGCGGGGCGTTGTTCCCTCGTCCAGGCCGCAGCACTCGTCGAGCGCGCATGGGTCTACATCAGTGCCGACACCGGTGTGCTGCATCTCGCCTACGGTGTCGGGACGCCGACGGTGCATCTTTTCGGACCAGGAGTGCTTTCGAAGTGGGGCCCGCCAGGCCGGCGTTTCATCACTGTGGAAAGCCCCGTTCCGTGCTCTCCCTGCACGCGTTATGGCTACACGCCGCCGTGCAACCAGGGGCGGCTTTGCATGGAGCGCATCACCCCCGATGCTGTCTTCGATGCTGTTTGGTCGCAGCTCGAGCGGGCGGAAGAGAGCCGGGAAGCGACGGGGGAGCAGGGGTGATGGAGCGCGGGACGGCATCGGGCGGCCGCTACAGTGAGGACTACTATCGCAAGGTCTATCACGCGGATCTGCGGCCCTACTCGATCAACTGGTGGTCCGTCCGCTTCTATGCTCATCTCTGTCGCCGTCAGCTTCGACGCAGTGGCGGCCGCCGGTTGCTTGAGGTCGGTTGCGGCGAGGGGCATATTCTCGCTCGGCTCGAAAGTACGGTGGAGACTTGGGGTGTCGAGCTTTCAGAATTCGCTGCCACGCGTGCGCGGGACAACGCTCCGGCGTCGCGCATTTTCGAAGGCGACCTTACGGTGAGCCTTCCTGCCGCGTGTGTCGCCGAGCGTTTTGACCTCGTGCTGGCACGTTATGTCC
>CAYSMT010000703.1:0-1580 GCA_964432135.1 uncultured Acidobacteriota bacterium | reverse complement strand
CGAGGATGGGACAGTGATTGTAGAAACGACTGAAAACCTGTGCGAGCTCGTAAACGAACTCACACAGGAAGTGCGGGCGCCGCTCGGCATGAGCCCTCTCGACCGCTGAGGAAAGCATGAAGTTGGCGAGCACGAGGTCGCGCTCAGCATCGCTGAGTGGAGCGACAATATGGCCCACAGCGAGACCACGCTCGGCAGCCTTGCGGAAAATCGACTTGATGCGCACAGCGGCGTAGAGCAAGTAGGGCCCCGTCTTGCCCTCGAATCGAGTGAACTTCTCGAGATCAAAGATGTAGCTCGACTCGCGGTCGTTCGACAGATCGGCAAACTTCAACGCCGCAAGAGCGACTCTGCGAGCGATCTCGTCATGAGTCTGCGCGTCGACGCCAGCGGCGAGCCCCCCCTCTGCGAGGCGCTTGTTGGCCTCATCCCTTGCACGAGAGATCAGCTCGCCGAGGCGCATCACCCCACCCTCACGTGTCTTGAAGGGACGCCCGTCGGGGCCGTTGACCGTACCGAAGGCGATGTGCTCAAGGCCTGCCCGACCACAGATCCCCGTCTTCTTGGCCGCGCGAAAAAGTTGTTCGAAGTGCAAATGCTGACGTTTATCGACGACATAGAGAATATGCCGCGGATCGAAGGTCTCGACGCGGTGCTCGATCGTGGCGAGATCCGTCGTTCCATAGGTCACACCCCCATCTCCTTTGACAACGATCAAAGGCGGTATCTCCTTCCTGTCGCCCTCGCTTGCAACGGGGATGACCTCAGCACCCTCGCTCCTGACAACAAACCCCCCCGCCCGCAGCCGCTCGAGCATCGGGACGATACGCTCGCTCACCGCGGCCTCACCAAGCCACCAGTCGAAATCGACGCCGAGAGCTCCGAAATCCGCCTTCATCGCTGCCAGCGAAACATCCATAAAGTGCCGCCATAAAGCGCGGTAGCCGGGCCGTCCAGCCTGGAGCTCCGCTGTCGCGATCCGGGCGCGCTCGCGCTCGGCCTCGTCGGCCTTACAGCGGCCCGCCGCCGCGGGGTATATCTGAGCAAGATCCTCGACACTCACCGGAGACGACGTCGGGAACGGGCCACTATGCCGGGGATCGAAGTAGGGCAGCTCCGGCTGTCGACGTTCGAGCTCGACGATGAGCATGCCCATGGGCAACCCCCAATCGCCCATGTGGATATCCGAGATGACCTCGTCGCCGACAAAGCGGAACAAGCGTTGCAAACAATCGCCAACGACACTCGATCTGAGATGACCGACGTGCATCGCTTTGGCGACATTCGGCCCTCCAAAATCAATGAGCACGCGCTCGAATTGCGAGCTCTTCGCGACGCCCAGACGCGGGTCACGCCGCGTCTCATCAGCCCGCGCCGCGAGCGCTGTCTCACTGAGCTTGATGTTAATAAAGCCTGGCCCGGCAACCTCAACGCTGCCGAACTCGTCGTGCCGCACGATGATCTCGGCAACCTGCTCAGCGATCTTACGCGGCGCACAGCGCGCAGCCTTTGCCGCCGCCATGGCCCCGTTGCACTGGAAGTGCGCGAGGTCAGGTCGGCGCGATGTCGCAACCTTGCCG
>CAYSMT010000702.1:0-1608 GCA_964432135.1 uncultured Acidobacteriota bacterium | reverse complement strand
GCCGCGGGGATGTCATGGGTTGCAGGACGGACGCTGCCGGCGTCCTTAGGCGTAAGGCAGCATGTGGCGCACGGCCTCATGATCCGCGTCGGAGACGTGGGTGTCCGTGTCGAGCTGCCGCTTACGTTTCGGATCCTTCTTGGTCAGGATGTGACTTTTGTAGGCTTTCGAACGCTTGAACTTGCCACTAGCTGTCGCCTTGAAGCGCTTGGCGGCGCCACGATGGGTCTTGAGCTTAGGCATTTGTGCCTCCTTCATGCATCGAGGGAACGCTCATTGATGGCCTTCCGGGCCCGGAGAATGAACTCTCCGAGGGGTACCGAGCCCTGATCTCCCAGGTGATGGACTCTCAGGGAGACGGAACCGGCCTCGGCCTCCCGGGGACCGATGACGAGCATATAGGGGATCTTCTCCATTTCGGCGTCACGGATCTTCGCACCGATCTTGTCCGAGCGCCGGTCGAGCTCTGTACGTAGGCCGGCCGCACGGAGTTGTTCGAGAACCTCTTCGCCAAACGCAGCGACCTTCTCAGAGACGGGCAACACACGGGCCTGGACGGGTGCGAGCCAGGGAGGAAACGCTCCCGCATAGTGCTCGATCAGGATACCGAAAAAACGCTCCATCGAACCGTAGATCGCACGGTGCACCATGTAGGGCGGCTTGTGCTGACCGTCTGCATCGACGAAAGAGATGTCAAAGCGGCGCGGAAGGTTGAAGTCGAACTGAATCGTCGAGAGCTGCCAAGGTCGGCCGATCGCATCGACAACCTTCACGTCGATCTTGGGGCCGTAGAACACCGCCTCGCCCTCGAAGCGCTTGTGGTCGAGGCCCCGGCGCTCGAGCGCCTGAACGAGCGCGCTCTCCGCTTCGTGCCACTCCTCATCGGTGCCGATGTACTTATCCGAATTCTGGGGGTCGCGGACTGAGAGCTCGAAGTGGACCTCTTGAAATCCGTAAGTTCGGAAAACAGCCTGGGCCATGTCCAGACAGTCGTCGATTTCGTTGAGGAGCTGGTCCGGCCGGCAGAAAATATGCGCGTCGTCCTGGGTGAACCCTCGTACGCGGAAGAGCCCGTGCAGCGTGCCCGAACGCTCGTAACGATAGACCGTGCCGAATTCCGCCATGCGCACCGGCAGGTCGCGGTAAGACTTCAGACCGGACTTGTAGATCATCACATGCCCCGGACAGTTCATCGGCTTGATAACGAACTCCTCGTCATCCGCCGTCCGGAGTGTGTACATGTTCTCGTGGTAGAAGTCGTAGTGTCCCGAGATGCGAAAGAGGGTGTCTTTCGCGATGTGAGGGGTTACGACCTGCACATACCCGCGCTGCGAGAGCTGTTCACGCAAGAAACGTTCGATCTGCTCGCGCACGACGGCACCTTTGGCGTGCCAGAAGGCAAGACCGCCGCCCGCGGTCTCCTGCAATGAGAAAAGGTCGAGTTCCTTGCCTAGCCTGCGGTGGTCGCGCTGGCGCGCCTGATCGAGGCGTACGAGGTGGGCGTCAAGAGCCTCTGGAGTGGCAAAGGCCGTGCCGTAGATGCGCCAGAGCATCTCGTTCTCTTCCGTGCCCAGCCAATAGGCACCCGCCACGGAGAGCAGCTTGAAG
>CAYSMT010000701.1:0-1610 GCA_964432135.1 uncultured Acidobacteriota bacterium | reverse complement strand
ACGCCGCTTCGAAGAACGCCACCGTGCCGTGGACCGCTCGGGGAATGTCGCCCGCGCGGAGGGCGAACTCGACGCGCAGCGCCGCCCGCACGGCCATCTTCTGGTGGCACAGGGGCGGGATGTCGCACTTGTCCGGAATCGGGAGGGAGGCCGCGAAGCGCGCGAGCCACTTCACGACGCACGTCCAACGGCTCTGCACCCGGTCGCCGTGGAGATGTTGGACGGCACCCCAAGCGCCGAGAAGGTTGCCGCTATCGATCAGTTCGAGGGCGCGTCGCCGCGCTCGAAACGACTCCGCGGGCTCGGGGATCGATGTGCGCGGGACGGCCCGATCCTTGGTCGGTGGATTCGCCTTCGACCCGTCTGCGATTTCGAACAGGTCGACGTCCGTTCCAGGCCGGACGAACAGGCGAACGATCTCCTCGACCAAGTCACCGACGACGGGGAAGCCTCCAGTCGTCGCGGCGACGATGCGCGAGGGCTTCGCCGTTTCGAGGCTCTCCCACACCGCCTCCTCGAGCCGCTGCACGACGTCACGACGGATGACGGCATCATACGGATCCTGTCCGTCCTCCAACCGCTCCGTGGCCTCCAGGTAGGTATGCCGGCGCACCTCCTCGACACCCTGGTCTCCGAGCCGTATCTCCAGCAGCGCGCCTGCGTGCCGCGGGTCACCCGGGGCAGCCTTTGCATCGCGACGTGTGTCGAGAACCAGCGCAGCTCTAGGCACGACCTCGTCCTCCTCGAGGTGGCACAGCAGCGCATCGAGCTTTGGTGTGCACAAGAACAGCTCGCCCGCGGGGAGCGTCTTGATCTCGTGTTTGGCTTTTCTGTCAGGCGAGTCGACGAGACGCACGCTCTCGGCGCGCCGCTCGATCTCGTCGTGCAGATCAGCGCAGCACCTCTTGCTCAATTCTCGGCGGACGCCGTCGATGACGAGCTGGACATCGCTCTGGCCGACCGTCAGGACGAGAAGAGTGGTCATCGATTCCGCTCCGGACGGTAGCGGCGTGCCCGCGTGTGCTCCGCGCGAAGCTGCGTATGGAAGGTGTAGATCTCGCCGTTCTTGCGCGGGTAGTCGGCTGCGTCGGGGTGCTTGTGGCGGTGTACACCGAGCCATTCCTTCTGCGCGACCGCGGATTGATGATTCGCCCGCACCCACTCGACGACGTCCGGCACAGCATTCAGCGAGGGAGTGGCGTCGGCCGTGTCGAGCAGCAACAGCGCCTTGGCTTCGATGCGGACCGTGCCCCAGCCCAGTGGCCGGGCGTAGCCGAGCTTGGAGCAGTAGCCATCGCGGTGGTTGCCTCCGAGCACGTCTCTAAGCTGATGCGGGCAAAGCGCCACGGCGATCGCGGCAACCTCTGCGGCGTCGAGATCGCGAAAGCGGACGGTAAAGCGGAAGCGGCGAGCCCGCCGTGAGGCCTCAAGCGCCAGCGTGCTGCGGTCGTTGGCGCGGTTGGCTTGCGAGTCATCCTCCCACGGCTCGCCGCTGTACGCGTCCCCGCGGTCGAGGTAGAACTTGCGGCCAGCGAGCTCGCCGGGGTCGTCGTACCCGGCGGCGTCGCCGTAGGTCACGAGCGTCGCCTTGTCCGAGGGGCGCGACCTCG
>CAYSMT010000700.1:0-1614 GCA_964432135.1 uncultured Acidobacteriota bacterium | reverse complement strand
TGGCAGCCTTACAGGCCGACGGCGAAAGCGAGTTGCACGAGCCGAGGCTCTCGCGAGATCACAGCGAGCGCCTGCTACGGTCGATGGGGGCGCGAATCGATAGACTCAGGATCAAGAATCCGGGCTGGCGCATCATGGGAGGTGCCCGCGATCTCAAAGCGCGAGACCTCGAGGTACCGGGCGACCCTTCCTCCGCGGCTTGTGCCCTCGCGCTCGCCGCTACGCTACCGGCGAGCCGTCTTCGCATCGACGGGTTATGCCTGAACCCAACACGCCTCGGTATGTACCGCCTGCTCGAGCGAATGGGAGCGAGAATCGTCGTCGAGCAGGAGATGGCTGAGATGGAGCCGGTGGGGTGGATCCAGGTCGAGGGCGGCCCACTCGAAGCTATCGAGGTCGGCGAGGAGGACGTTGCCGCTGCCATCGATGAGCTTCCTCTACTTGCTTGCGTTGCCTCTCGAGCGCAGGGAACGAGCGTCTTCCGTGGAGCCGCGGAGCTGCGGCACAAGGAGTCCGACCGCCTTGCGGCGACCGCCGGACTCCTGCGGGCCTTTGGCGCAAGGGTCGAGGAACTCGAGGATGGTTTGCGCGTGGAGGGGGGCGCATCTCTTCGCGGTGCGGTTGTCGATGCCCGGCAAGATCACCGCATCGCCATGTGCGCGGCTTTTCTCGCGGCCCACGCCGAGGGTGAAAGCCGGCTGAGCGGCCACGATTGGGTGCGCATCTCCTATCCGACCTTCTTCGATGACATCGAAAGACTCGCCCAGTGAAGCCCGCCTTTCGTGTTGCTCTCTTCGGTCGTCCTGTGGCGCACAGTCGCTCTTCGGAGCTTTTCGGGGCGTTAACAGCCGCGGGTGGGCATCGCGTCGATTACGAGGCGGTGGAGCTCTCGCCGGAGGAGCTTCCCGCGGCCCTTGAAGCCTTGCGTGCGGGTCGCTGGGATGGCGCCAACGTCACTATTCCGCACAAACGTGCTGCCGCAGATCTCGTCGATCGCTTGGAAGGCGATGCCCGGCAAGCGGGCGGCATCAACACGATCGTGCGCACGGAGAAGGGTCAGCTCATCGGTTTGAGCAGTGACGGAGAGGGCTTTCTGCGAGCGATGGGATGGGATGGCACGCGTTGGGGGGTGAGGATCCCGCCCCCGTCGGCTGCGAAGGACGAGCCCGCCTTCCTTGCTCGGTCGCCGGGAAGGGCGCTCATCCTCGGCGATGGAGGGGCCGCGCGGGCCGTGGCTGTTGCCTTGCGGCGCTGCGGGGTCGAGGTCGAAGTCGTCTCACGCCGCCCGCGCGAGCGGGCCACGTCTTGCGGGACGCTCGTCACGGGTGTGCGTAGTTGGGAGGAGAGGGATTTGCGTGAGGGGATCTCCCGGGCTGATTTGCTCGTGCAGGCTACGCCTCTGGGTATGACGCCGCATGAACGGGAGATGCCCCGACTGCCTCTCTCGGCGCTACCGTCAGACCTACGGGCGGTCGATCTGGTCTACCAACCTTGGGAGACGCGTTTCTTGCGCGTGTTGCGTCAACGGGGTGTGCGGGCGATGAACGGGTGGCCGATGTTGGTTCATCAAGCGGCGATCGCGGCCGAGAGCTGGTTGGGGACAGCAACAGCGTC
>CAYSMT010000699.1:0-1634 GCA_964432135.1 uncultured Acidobacteriota bacterium | reverse complement strand
TCGTTGGAGCCGCGCGCCCTTGCCGTGCGCGCCAAGAGGCTCGCGCGGGGCGTTGCCTCGCCCGCGCTCTTTCTTGCGGTCGGCGCGTTCTACTCTGGAATCCACTCACTCCTCGAGGAGATCTACTTTCGCTGGTTTTTCTTTAGACGTTTGCGCCGCCACCTGTCTCCTCTAACGGCGATCATCGTCTCGAGCGCGGTGTTCGCAGCCCACCACGTTATTGTTCTTGCTTTCTACCTCGGATGGGACGCCCCATTGACCTATCTGCTATCCGCTGCGGTTGGCTGTGGTGGTGCGCTATGGGCTTGGCTCACCGAGCGTCACGCATCCATCGCGGCGCCCTGGCTTAGCCACGCGCTCGTCGATGCCGGCATCTTCGCCGCCGCCTACATGATGCTTTGTGGCGCCGGCTGGGGTCTCACGCTCGCCGTTCTCTATCTCTCTGGATCGAGAGCCTGACGGAAGTCCGCGATGATGTCCTCGACGTTTTCCACGCCGAGGGAGACGCGGATCATGCCCGGCGTGATACCTGCCCGGGCTTGGTGCTCGATCGAGACGTCGGAGTGGGTCATCGCGGAGGGATGTTCGACGAGGGTTTCCGTGCCCCCAAGGCTTACGGCGAGGTGGGCGACCTCAAGGCGGTTGAGCACGCGAAACGCGGCATCCTTGTCGCGCGGATCCTTCATCTCGAAGGCGATCAGCGAGCCGGGGCCGGAGCACTGATGGGTCCAGATTTCATGCTGGCGGCTGCCGGTTTCGAGCAGCTCGGGATAGATCACACGGCTGACCGCGGGATGTTTCTCGAGAAAGCTAGCGAGGGTGACGGCGTGGCGGGACTGAGCCTCCATGCGGATCTTGAGCGTCTCGAGCGAACGCAACATCAGCCAGGCTGTGAAGGGGTCGGTCATTGTGCCGAGGATCGTGCGGAAGACCTTGATCTGGTTCATGACGGATTCGCGACCCATGACGACGCCCGCGATGAGATCTGAATGCCCGCCGATGAACTTCGTTGCCGAGTAGATCGAGAGGTCCGCCCCGTATCGGATCGGTTGTTGCCACACAGGACCGAGGAAGGTGTTATCCACCGCGAGGATGACCTCTCCCGGCAACGGCTGGCCGGCCTTGAGCTCCGCTTCCGAAGGCTCGCGGCGCAGCTCGTCGCGCAGCTTGGCCATGGCAGCGATGTCGGTCATCAGATTTGTCGGGTTCGCCGGTGTCTCGACGTAGAGCATTCGGAGTCGAGATAGCTTCAGGGCGCGCACCTTCTCCACGACGTCGTTTCCGGCTTCGACGGGAACGGCTTCGATATGATAGGTGGGAGCGATGTGATTGAAGAAAAAGTCTGTTCCGCCATAGACGGGAATCGTATAGGCGACCTGGTCGCCGGGCCGGCAGAGCGAGAGAATCGTCGTCGAGATGGCTGCCATGCCCGAGGCGAAGCTGAGGGCGAGCTCGGCGTCCTCCCACACGCGCAAGCGATCTTCGAGGATTTCAAGCACCGGGTTGTTCAGCCGCGAGTAGATCAGCCCCATCGGGTGTTCGCGGTCGACCGGATCGAGGCCGTAGGCCTGTCTGAAATAAGCCTCTCCCTCTTCCGCGTTCTTGAACACGAAGGTCGAGGTGAGGAAGAGTGG
>CAYSMT010000698.1:0-1648 GCA_964432135.1 uncultured Acidobacteriota bacterium | reverse complement strand
GCCCGAGACGTGTTGATCGTGCTTGCTGCCGTCGGCATGTTTCTCTACCACGGCGTCTCACGCTTTCCGCCAACGCGGCTCGGGAAGTGGACGGCAGGTTGGGAAATGGTCAACGGCGGCGTCTTCCTCGCCAGCAATGTCTGGCTGCTCATACCCGATGGATGGCTCGTCGCCGGCGCTGTTTCGACGGCGATCATCGTTGTGGCCTCCGGATTGCAATACCTTATTTTGCTCGGACGGCGAATGCGGGTGGATTAGTTGGCTTCCCGCGAGGCTCATTGATGCGCGTCGATCGTGGTGTTCTCGAAAGGCTCGAGTGGGGGCGGATCCTGGCCGCCATTGAGGAGCAGCTACGCACCGAGATGGGTCGCGTGCGCGTTCGAGGCCTTGGCCCGCTAGAGGAGCTCCAGGAGATCGAAGCGCTTCAGGCGCGCGTGGAGGAGATGCGTCGACTCCAAGCCGAGAAGGGGCGGCTTCCGTTCGCGGAGATTCAGGATCCTTCCGAGACGATCGCGGCGCTCGGTATCGCGCGCAGGGCGCTCGCAGGTGCGCAGATCTACGCCGTGCTCGAGCTCTTGATCGTGGCCCGTGATCTTGCCGGCATCTTTCGGCAGCTCGATCCGGCGTGTTATCCGGAGTTCGGTGCGGAGTGGGCGCGTTTTCCTGATCTGAGCGTCATCATCGAGAGTATCGAGGGCAACCTTAATTCTGAGGGAG
Source organism: uncultured Acidobacteriota bacterium (assembly GCA_964432135.1). Taxonomy (GTDB): domain Bacteria; phylum Acidobacteriota; class Polarisedimenticolia; order J045; family J045; genus JANTFM01. The sequence continues at coordinate 931 of CAYSMT010000698.1, read as the reverse complement.
AGCTCGAGGATCGCGCGAGTGCGGAGCTCGGGCGCCTGCGCCGGGAGATTCGTCAGCTTTCCGAGCGGCTCACAGGCGTGCTCGACAAGCTGATCAAGGCCGAGTGGACGCAGCCCGTGCTGCGCGATCGCTTCATCACGGTGCGCAACAATCGCTATGTGCTCCCGGTACGCTCCGATACACCGCGACGCTTCCACGGAATCGTCCACGGTCGTAGTTCGACGGAGAAGACCCTCTTCGTGGAGCCGCTCGAGACCGTCGAGATCAACAACCAACTCGTGCGATTGCGCGACGCTGAGGCGGCCGAAGTCGAGCGGATCCTCGCCGCCTACACCGAGCTGTTGCGGGGTTGTCGGGGGGAGATCGCCGTGTGCGGGGAGCTCCTTGGGGAGCTCGATCAGCTCGGGGCCGTGGCGGCCTGGGCTGATCAGGTGGGTGCTTGTCGGCCTGAGCTCGATCCGCAGGGAGGGCTGCATCTGCTGGCGGCGCGGCATCCGGTGCTCGATGCGACGATCTCGGGTGCGCGATCCGCCTGTGCGATGGTACCTCTCGACATCGATCTGCCTCGGGATCTGCGGGTGCTCGTCATCTCGGGTCCCAACGCAGGTGGAAAGACCGTTGCTCTAAAGACGATCGGGTTGTTGACCCTGATGGCCCATGCTGGGTTGCCGCTTCCGGCGCGCGCAGCGCGCCTGCCGGCTTTCGCTCGCTTGCTCGCCGACATTGGCGATGAGCAGTCCATCGAGGATGGGTTATCGACCTTTTCGAGCCACATCCATAACTTAGCGGCCATGCTGGAAGCCTCGACGCCACCCGCCCTGGTGCTGATTGACGAGATAGGGACGGGAACAGATCCTGCGGAGGGCGCAGCGCTGGGTGTTGCCGTGCTCGAACGGCTGCTTGCTCGGGGGGTGCACGTCATAGCGACGAC
>CAYSMT010000697.1:0-1650 GCA_964432135.1 uncultured Acidobacteriota bacterium | reverse complement strand
ATCTTCCAGCAGGCATCGACGAGGAAACGCTCCGCTGCGGCGGCATCTCCTGCGTGCCAGAGGGACAGGCCCAACAGGTAGATGCCGTAGGCGTCCGAGCGGTCTTGTTCGACGGCGTAGCGTAGGTGACGAGCGGCTTCGTCGAATGCGCCGGCCTCCCAGGCTGCCTTGCCCAGGGCCAAATGGTCCGTACCAGGGTCGAGATCTTCCGGAAGTTTCGCGTCGACGGTCGCGACCTGGTTCGAAGCGTAGGAGACTTCCTCGAAGAGACTCGCGTCGGCCTGCGTGTCGACGGGGGTTTCGTGGACGGTCATCTGCGTTGTGGGAACGGGAAGCCGACTTTCGGTTTTTCCGGTCTCATTGGTGGGAGCGACAGAGCAGCCTGCGGCCAGGAGCATCAGGATCTGCAGGGTGATGGTGGAGCTGAGCATGCGCTTCTTCATGGTTTCCTCCTTCTTGGAGTTGTGGGCATCGGGTCTCGTGACCCATCACCATGCAGAAGCGAAAAACGTGCCGATGACCTTGCCGCCGCGCTGGTTTTCCTAAGTTGTTGTTAAGCATGAAACTAGATTCCTCGGAGCGCCCAGGAGGTATTTCGCCATTATCTCGAGAAGGCCACAGCGGTGTGGGCTTGTGGCCACAGCAACGCCGCACGAGAGCTCTGGATCACGTGAAAGCGGCCACCTCCCTCCGATCAGTTGAGTTAACCTGATCGGAGGGGGATGGCGATCTCGTGATCGACCTCGAGCACGACCTTGCCGACCGAGCGACGGGACTGGAGGAGGTCATGAGCGGCCGCGACCTCCTCGAAAGGCCAACGGGCGCCGATCAAAGGGCGGAAGCCATCTCGTTTGGCAATGATGAGGATCTCCTCGAGCGCTCGCGCAAAAAGTTCATGTCGATCCCACAGGTGAACGAGGTTGAAGCCTTGCACGCTCCGATTGTGCTGCACCAGGCCGAAGAGGGAAAAGCGCGGCGTGCGATGGTAGCGCCACGCGAGGCGTAGCCAGGGTCTCCTGCCGCCTGGAGGCGTCATGTCGGCGAAGCCGTAGCAGATCAGGCGGCCGTCCGTTCGAAGCGCGCGGTAGGCGGCCGCGAGTTGCGGCCCGCCGACCGAGTCCAAAATGAGATCGACGCCCCGGCGATCGGTGAGCTGCGAGATCTCGCTCCAGATCTCATAGCGCGGGGAGACGATGACCTCGTGAGCGCCGGCGTCGTAGGCCGTTCGGCGTTTCACGCGCGAGCCGACGGCGCCGAGTACGCGTGCCCCGGCAGCGCGTGCCAGCCGGCAGGCCATCGTGCCGACTCCTCCGGCTGCGGAGGTGATGACGACGGTCTCGCCCTTTCGCACCCGGCCGAGATGATGCAAGCCGTACCAAGCCGTCAGTGCGGCCACAGAGAAGGCGGCTCCCTCGACGTGGCTCCACCCAGCGGGTAGCCGCCGTACACGTTCGGCCGGAATCGTCAAATGAGTCGTATAGCCGCCGAAGCGAGTCAGAGCGATGACCTCGTCTCCTTCCGCGTACTCATCTACACCATCTCCCATGCCCACAACAGTGCCGGAGATCTCGAAGCCGGGAGTGAAAGGGAAGGGGGGCGCCGCGGCGTACAGACCGAGGCGGCAGAAGATATCCGCAAAGTTGAGGCCGA
>CAYSMT010000696.1:0-1663 GCA_964432135.1 uncultured Acidobacteriota bacterium | reverse complement strand
GGTGGTGCCTGCGGGTCATCGCTCGCGCAGGGACGAAAGTCCTCCATCGGCGGCAGGCGCACGGGAAGCTCGGCAGCGTTCACGGCGCGGATCTCCCCCTCTGGGCCGTGGAGCACGGGGAAGGGCTCGCCCCAGTAGCGCTGGCGGCTGAACAGCCAGTCGCGCAGCTTGTACTGTACTTGGGCCTTCCCAAGCCTGCGCGCGACGAGCCAATCAGTAATGGCTCGCTTGGCGTCGGCCGTCGCCAATCCATCGAGCCGGACGCCATCTCCGGTGGAGTTGAGTGCCTTTCCGGTACCGACAAACGCTTCGGCAAACGCGGCGGGATTCTCTTTGTAACGCGCCGACGCTTGCGCGGGCTCAATGCCAGCGGCCGGCGCCTGCTCATCCAGCCAGTCATCACCGGGCATCACAACGGCGCGGATCGGAAGGTCGAAGGTCTTGGCGAACGCAAAGTCCCGCGCATCGTGGGCCGGAACAGCCATGATGGCTCCCGTGCCGTAGCCCATCATCACGTAGTCGGCGATCCAGATCGGGATGCGCTCTCCGTTGACCGGATTGACGGCATATCCGCCGGTAAAAACACCGGTCTTCGTCTTGCTGTCCGCCTGACGGTCGAGATCGCTCCGTGCGCCCGCCTCGCGCTGGTAGGCCGCAACGGCCTCCCGCTGATCGTCGCTGGTGACCTTAGCGACGAGCTCGTGTTCGGGGGCTAGGACCATGTAGGTCGCACCGAAGAGGGTGTCAGGACGCGTGGTGAAGATGCCGATGGTCCCGCCGTCGCCGGAGGCGATGGGAAACTCAACATAGGCTCCCTCGCTGCGGCCGACCCAGTTGCGTTGCATCGACTTGACGGCCTCGGGCCAATCGACCTGATCGAGATCGTTGATCAAGCGCTCGGCGTAAGCCGTGATGCGGAGTTGCCACTGGCGCAACGGACGCTTGTAGACGGGGAAGTTACCCCTCTCGGAGCGGCCATCGTTGGTAACCTCTTCATTGGCAAGCACGGTGCCGAGCCCAGGGCACCAGTTCACCGGCACACCCGAAATGAAAGCCAGGCGTTGGGCATTGAGGAAGCGGCGCTGTTCGACGGCATCGAGATCGGACCAGGAGCGCCCGGCCGGGTCCGGCGGAAGGACGGGACGCCCCTCCTCGCCGACAAGCAACTCGCCCGCAACCAGGGCGCGTTCGAGGGTCTCGATCGGCCGCGCCTTGTCGGCACGCTCGTCATACCAGCTTCCCCAGATCTGCAGGAAGACCCACTGTGTCCAGCGATAGTAATCCTCTTCAATCGTGGCCAGCTTGCGTTCCCAGTCGTAGCTCAGACCGAAAGCTTTGAGCTGGCGCAGCATGTTCGCGATGTTCTTTTCTGTCGTTTCTCGCGGGTGCACGCCGGTCTCGATAGCGTATTGCTCTGCAGGAAGGCCAAAAGCATCGAAACCCATCGGATGCAGGACGTTGTATCCGAGCATGCGCCTGTGGCGCGCGACGATGTCCGTGCCGATGTAGCCCAGGGGATGCCCGACATGCAGCCCGGCGCCGGAGGGGTACGGGAACATATCCAGCACATAGAACTTCGGCTTCGAGGGATCAAATCCCTCGTCACCGGGGCCGAGAGTGCGAAAGGTTCCCTCCTTGGCCCAACGCGCCTGCCACTTCGCCT
>CAYSMT010000695.1:0-1664 GCA_964432135.1 uncultured Acidobacteriota bacterium | reverse complement strand
CGGGGCGTCCTCTACGAATAAACCTCCTTCCGCAAAGGCCTCGTACAATCCGTTTACCCTCTCAGCCAGAATACGGGCCTCGCCTTGACGACGCAGAAGTATTACACCCCCGTCGGTCGCAGCATCCAGCGCCCCTACTCAAGCGAGGAGGAGTATTACTACGAGAACTTCGCCCGGGAGGATGTCCCGAAGGTCCCGGAGAACGCGGCTGTCTTCCACACGGAGACCGGGCGCACAGTCTATGGCGGTGGCGGCATCACTCCCGATGTGCATGTCAAAGAAGCGGACAACACGCCTCTGGTGAACAACCTCTTGCGAGTCGCGGCGTTCTCCCGCTTTATCGCGCCGTTGGGCCACGAAGCCCGCCAGCGCTACGAGAAGAGGCCTGAGCTCCTCCAGAAGGACTTCCTCGCCTTCGTCAACAAGGAGCTTCCCTTGATCGAGATTGACAAGCTCGAAGAGAGCCGCGCGAGGATCCAGCTCTTCCTGCGCGCCGAGCTAGCACTTGGCAGCGCGGGGCTGGAGGCACGTAGCCGCGTGCTCACCCGGGAGAGCACCGTGGTCCGGCAGGCTATCGGGGCCATAAAGCAAGCAGAGCATTTGCTCAAAGAACAGAAGGTCGCGCGCCAGCGCCGCGCCGCAGCACAGACCTTGCCCCGCTAACCCGCGGCGTTCACGCCAGCATCGATCCCTTTGTGCGGGACGCCCCATCGGCGTCTCGTTTTTTTTGTCCGCTCCTCGCTTGACAGCCTCTCGAGCCCGTCTTATGACCAGCCGTCGCCGGGAAGGGAATGTGGCCCCAAGGCGGCAGCGAGTCGAGCAACTTGATTAAAACCAACCACTTAAAAAGAAGGACGGAGGTTCTCGAAATGAAGATCAGGCCGCTCCACGACCGCGTCATTGTCCAGCGGATCGAGCAGACTGAGACCACCAAGGGTGGGATCATCATCCCCGACTCTGCCAAAGAAAAGCCCCAGGAGGGCAAAGTCTTCGCTGTCGGACCCGGCAAGCGCGACGACCAGGGCAAGCGTCACGCGCTCGACGTGAAGAAGAACGATCGGATCCTCTTCGGCAAGTACTCCGGCACCGAGGTCAAGATCGACGGTCAGGAGTACATCATCCTGCGCGAGGACGAGATCCTCGGCGTGCTCGGATAGGTCATCCCGCCCCGCCGGGGCGAGGAGATGACGCACTTTCGTCAAGCGCGCGACGCATCCGGGACGACGCCGGGAAGCGCGAGAAGGAGTATCGAAATGGCTGCCAAGAACGTCAAATATGCCGAGGAGAGCCGTCAGGCCCTTCTCCGCGGTGTCAACAAGCTGGCCAACGCGGTCAAGACCACCCTCGGTCCGCGCGGGCGCAATGTCCTCATCGAGAAGAAGTTCGGCTCTCCGCTGTCGACCAAGGACGGTGTAACGGTCGCCAAGGAGCTCGAGTTCGACGATTCGTGGGAGAACATCGGCTGCCAGATGGTGCGCGAGGTCGCGAGCAAGACCTCCGACGTCGCCGGTGACGGTACGACCACGGCGACGGTCCTCGCCCAGGCGATCTTCCGCGAAGGCGTCAAGGCGGTCACCGCCGGCGCCAACCCGATGGATCTCAAGCTCGGCATCGAGAAGGCCACCAGCGCCATCGTCGAAGCCCTGCACGAGCAGAGCATCCCG
>CAYSMT010000694.1:0-1677 GCA_964432135.1 uncultured Acidobacteriota bacterium | reverse complement strand
TACTCACCCTGGTCGATGAGGGTCTTGCGACCGGTCTCCACCTCGAGCAGATGAAGTCGCATCGTCTTGTCCGCGTAAAGCAGGTACTTTCCATCGGCTGACCAGACCGGTGGTAGCAAAAATCCGTGACCGTCGTGCGTGAGCTGGAGCCACTGCTGGCGAGAGGTCGGATCCACGAGCCAGATCTCCTCCTCGCCACTGCGATCCGAGATAAAAGCAACGCTGCCGCCGGCTGGCGACCAAACGGCATTCTTCTCCCGTGAGGCCGACCGACGCGTCAGATTGACCGCGGCACCGTCCTCCACCGGGATCGCGAGAATCTCCCCACGCGCTTCGAGAAGTAGTGTGCTCCCTCCGGGGGAGAGGCGGAAGGAACCGGTGTTCGCGCCAGCGGAAACGCGCGTCTCCCGCACGGGAATCCGATCGCTGCCCAGCCGAACGGGAACAGGGCGCAGCTTGGCGCTCTCCAGCTCGAGCAACCACAAGGACTCGGCGTATTGGAACACGATACGACCAGCCCCGATCGAAGGATATTTGACGTCGTAATCCTTGTAGTCGGTGAGCCGGAAGGTCATTCCCGTCCCGGGGTCGAGACGGTAGAGGTTGAGCGTGCCGTCCTCTCGATCCGAGCAGAAGTAAAGACCGCTTTCGTCCCACATGGGGTAGTTGTCCGTGCCAGCCCAATCTGTGACGCGGTGGTAGTCGCCCTTGACGAGAGAGCCGACCCAGATGTCCTGGGCCGTCCCGCCCTGATGACGCTTCCAGTTGCGATCCTCCCGGGAGATCCGGTTGTAAGCGATCTGACTCCCGTCGGGGGAGAAGGTCGCGAGACCCGCACGATCGACGGGAAGCTGGACCGGCATCCCGCCCTCGATCGAAACACTGTAGAGCTCCTCGCGGCCAAAACCCCGCGGCACCGAGATCCGTGAAGAGCGAAAGAGGACCGCACTGCCGCTCGGATCCCAACCGAGAACACGGTCGCGAGCTGGATGCCAGGTCAGCCGCCGAGGCACCCCACCCCGTGCCGCCATCACGTAGACGTCCGAGCCACCATCATAGGATGCCGTAAACGCGATCAACGAGCCTTGGGGGTTGAACTTCGCATAACGCTCGACCCCTATATCGCGCGTGATCCGGCGCGCATCGCCGCCTTCGACGGGGACGGTCCAAAGGTCACCCTCGTAGGTGAAGACGATGGCATCACGCGAAACATCGGCGTAGCGCATCAGGTGGGACTTCTTTTCCTGCGCAGCACTATCACCGAGGAAGAAAAAGGTCACCGCAACCAGGCAAAGCAGCAGCTTCTTCATCATCAAGCCCTCTCGCTAGGCGTTCTCGCCGTGACCGCCAGCCTACCTTCGCCCGGCATCGGCGTCACCCGGAGAGCGAGGGCTGCCCGGAGGTAACTTTTTAAAAATAACTTTCTATCTTCCTACAGTTATCCGATCGTAAGCCGATAGTGAGTGTGGGGCATATCCCGCACCTTCTATCGCGTCGGCCCCTGGGGCGGTGGTTCTATTCACCGAGAGGAGTGGATGATGCTGGAGTTCCTGCGACAGATGAGCATGCGCTGGAAGATCATGGTGGCCTTTGCGGGCCTGCTCGTGCTGTTTGGCATCGCAGCGGGCCTTCTGATCGAGTTCGAGATGCGGGACACCATTCTTGCGGCGGAAAACC
>CAYSMT010000693.1:0-1684 GCA_964432135.1 uncultured Acidobacteriota bacterium | reverse complement strand
CCCTCGATCCACCAGCCATCGAGGACGGACAGGTTGAGCGCGCCGTTGGCCGCCGCCTTCTGTCCTGAGGTGCCGGAAGCCTCGAGAGGGCGCCGGGGGTTGTTCAGCCACACGTCAACGCCCTGGACGAGGAGACGACCGATTTGCAGGTCGTAGTCCTCCAGGAAGACGATCTTGCCGAGGAAAGGATCGCTTTTGGAGAGGTGGAAGATTTGTGCAATCAGGTCTTGTCCCGCGAGGTCCGCGGGATGCGCCTTGCCAGCAAAGATGATCTGCAAGGGGTGCTCGCTATCCATGAGAATCTGGCGTAGCCGTGCTAGGTCTCGGAAGAGCAATCCTGCGCGCTTGTAGGTCGCGAAGCGTCGCGCGAAGCCGATCGTCAGCGCACGAGGATCGAGCAGGTGAGAGACGCTCGCCAGGGTGCGCGGCGAACGACCGTGTCTGGCGAGCATCCTTCGCAGAGATTCCCGCGATTTGCGGATCAGGCGTTGCTTCTGGGCCTGGTGGGCTGCCCACAGATCGTCGTCGTCGATCAGTTCGTCGAAGCGCTGCCAGCGCTCTTCGAGCTGCGCTGCTTGCTCCCAGTCGCGGCCGATCGAACGCTCGAAGAGGTCGCGTAACTCAAGGCCAATCCAGGTTTCCATATGGACGCCGTTCGTGATCGATGTGATCGGGACCTGCTCTTCCTCTCCCCCGAACAACTCCTTCCACATCGCACGCGAGACCTCCCCATGTTTGACGCTGACGCCGTTGCGAAAGCTCGAAAGTCGCAACGCGAGGATCGTGAGGTTGAAAGCCTCCGGCGCGCTCTCTTCTCCGCAGTGACCGAGCTCGAGTAAGGATGAAACGGGGACGCCGAACTGCACGGCCCAACGTCCAAGATAGAGACGGGCGAGCTCTGCATCGAAAGTTTCATTGCCTGCCGGGACCGGTGTGTGCGTCGTGAAGACGACATTGCGTCGGACGACCTCACGGGCTGTCTCGAAACGCTGGCCGCGGTCGATCTCCTCCCGCAGGCGCTCGAGAGCCATCAGGGCGACGTGTCCCTCGTTAAGGTGCCAGATGGCCGGGTCGATCCCCAGCGCGCGCAACGCCTTGACGGCACCGATGCCGAGGAGCATCTCCTGACACAGACGCATCTCGCGTCCGCGCACATAGAGGATGTGTGTGATCGGCCGGTCTTGAGCTTCGTTCTGCGCGAGGTCGGAATCGAGCAAGAGCACTTGTACGCGACCGACTCGAGCGAGATGGACCGCCACCTGGACCGTGCGGTCGAGGAGCGGAACGCGGACGACGAGCGGTCGTCCCTCTGGTCCGAGCACCGGGAGCACCGGCAGGCGGGTCAGGTCGAAGTCGGGATACATGTGTTGCTGGCGGCCTTCAGCGTTGATCGTCTGGCGAAAATAGCCGCGCCGATAGAGCAGACCTACCGCGATGAAGGGCAGGCCGAGGTCAGAGGCGGCCTTGCAGTGGTCCCCGGAGAGGACGCCGAGCCCGCCGGAGTAGATGCGTAGGCTCTCATGCAGGCCGAACTCGGTCGATAGGTAGGCCATGGCGCCGCCGTCGTATCCTGGCCACTTGCGGCTGAACCACCATTGTTCGCGACGACCCATGTAACGATCGAAGGCCGAGATAACGGCGTCATAGGCCGCCTGGAAGGACTCGGAGACAACGAGGTTCTCCC
>CAYSMT010000692.1:0-1696 GCA_964432135.1 uncultured Acidobacteriota bacterium | reverse complement strand
GTCGCCGTGGTTTGTTCGCCGGCATCGAGATCACCGACGAGGCCGGTCGGACGCCGGATGGGCGGCGGATCGCTTTCCATTTCCGGGAAGGTGATCCCTACACGATCCAGACCGCCCTCGGCTACGACACCGAAGAGAAACTGCGGGCGAGCGTGGCGCTGTCGAACGACAACTTGGGTGGGATGGGTCGCGTCGGCAGTCTCCAGCTTTTCGCGTCGAGCCTCAAACGCGGTGTGCGCGCGACCCTTGAAGACACCAACCTTCGGAAGGGCCGTTGGCGAGGGCTGCTCAGCGCTGGTTTCGAGGAGCGCGAGCACGAGGGCTTCACGGTGGCGAGCAGTACGGTGGCGTTCGAGATCGGCCTACCCCTTCGGAATCGAAAGCGCTGGCAGTTCCGCTACGAGTTGTCGGACAACCGCTTTCGCGATGTGACTCTCGATCCCGAGGCGTTGCGTCTCGCCCTGCTCGACGAGCAGGGCCGGGTCGAGCAGGTGCGGCTCGGCTCGGCAACAGCTTTTTGGGCCATCGATCGCCGGGACGACTTTTTCCGGCCGCAAAAGGGCCGGGTATTCCGCACGGATTTTGGTGTTTGGGCACCCTGGCTCGCTTCACAAACCTCCTTCTTGCGCTGGAATGGGCAGTACGCGGTCTACGCGCCGTTGAGTAGGAAGGTCGTGCTCGCAGCTTCTCTGCGCGTGGGCGCGACGCGCTTGTTTGGCGAGAGTGCGAGCGTGCCTCTTTCGGAACGCTACTTCGCGGGTGGGTCGAACTCGTTACGCGGATTTGCACGGGACAAGGTCGGTCCGCTCGATGAGAGTGGAGATCCGCTGGGAGGCGAGGCGCGGCTCATCTTCAATCTCGAAGCCCGCGTGCGCTTGTGGCGTGACGGTTGGGCTGTCTTCTTTGCGGACGCTGGTCAGGTGTGGCTCAAGCCCCTGGACTTCGGCCTGTCGGGGCTGCGCAGCTCGCTCGGCTTGGGCTTGCGCTACGACACTCCCGTCGGAGCGTTGCGTTTCGAGTACGGCTACAAGCTCGATCGACAGCCGGGCGAATCGTCCGGGAGGATCCACCTTTCGATCGGCGAGGCTTTCTGATGGCTCACCTCACCGACGGTTTGCCTCGACAGCAGCTAAAGCTGACAATCGCCCCATGGCGCAGATACTTGGCATCGATGTGGGCACGAAAACTCTGGGCCTCGCGGTCAGTGATGAGGGCCAGGGGGTGGCTCTGCCCTTGACGACGTTGCGGCGCAAGGGGCTCCGTCGCGATCTGGAGGCTCTTGCCGAAATTGTCCATGATCGCGGGATCGATGAGGTTGTCGTCGGATTGCCGCTGAATCTCGACGGGAGCCCTGGCGTAATGGCAGAGGAGTGTGAAGTCATCGCAGCGCAGATTGCCGAACGTTTGGGAGCTACGGTGCACCGTTGGGACGAACGCTTGAGCACGGTGGCGGCTGAGCGCGTCCTCCTCGAGGCCGATGTCTCGCGCCGGAAACGCAAACAAGTCATCGACAAACTTGCGGCGACGATCATTCTTCAAGCTTTCTTGGATCGGCGCCGTTGCGACGCCGCGGGGCTGACGGACGGGCTCGCGTGAGGCGCGCGTTGTTCGTGGCGGGATGCTCAGCGATGGGTGTCGCTCTATTTGTTGGGCTTGGCGGGAGCTTGGCGCTGCGCTCCTTTCTTCGGACGCCGCG
>CAYSMT010000691.1:0-1699 GCA_964432135.1 uncultured Acidobacteriota bacterium | reverse complement strand
GCGTAACGGAAAGGCGATGCCGGACTTGTCGGGGATCTTGCTCGGCGCGAGACGCACCCGGATGCCACGGGAGACGAGCGCTTTGATGGCCTCTTCGGTAGCGTTGTTGGAGTGGACGAGGAGTTCGATCTCGAACTCCTGCGAGAGATTCTCGAGCAGGTTCAGCGTACGCAGGCGCTTGCCGGTATTGAGTGGATAAGGGAGCTCCTCATCCAGCACGAGAACTCGGGCCTTCCTTCCGTCCGCCTTGCCTTCCATGGCTCAGCCCATCTCCGCTAGCGTTTCTTGCGGTAGTAATCGTAGTAGTAACCGACGTCCTTATGGCCTCGGTCGATCAGATTCGGCTGCGATCCGTTGAGCACTGTTCCTAGCAATGGTGCAGACTGCAAGGACTCAATCGCGCGCTGATAGAGGTGCTTGGGAGTAACGCCGGCTCGAGTCACGATGATGACGCCATCTACTTGGCTACCCAGCGCGTCGGCATCGGAGAAGGGTACGATGGGTGGTGTATCGATGATGATGCGTGCATAGCTTTCCTTGATCATCGACAGCAAGTGAGTGAAGCGCGAGGAGGCCAAGGTCTCCAGCGGGTCGGGCATGCGGCTGACCGTCGGGAGAAGGTGCAAGTTCGTTCCCTCTATTCGGCACAGGGCATTTGTGAAATTTGTCTCCCCCCGGAGCACGCCTGCTAATCCCAGAGACGGGGTGGGTCGCATGAAGGTATGGATGCTGGGCCGTCGCAGATCGCAGTCGATGAGGATCGTAGGTGTTTCGATATTCGTGGCGAAGGCCAGCGCCAGGTTCATCGAGATCGTGGACTTGCCATCTCCTGGCACGGGAGATGTGATCAGGATCGTCTTTAAAGCGGCGAGCTGCCCATGGGAGAGCTTGGTTTTCAAACGCAGGAACTTCTCGACGGTTGGGTTTTCGCTATCACCAGTGAAGACGAGTTCGCCCTGGTGCTGGAGCTCGTAGCTGCGCTCCTGTTGAGAATCCAGCGGTCCGGCAGCCCTCAAGTGCTCGCTGCGCGAGGGATGTTTCATCTTGATCCTCCCTCCACCGCGCGCCATCAGACGGTCCCGCCAAAGAGCAAGAGCACCGACGCGAGGATCGCGATTCCGGCGAATGAGACCGCGAGATTGGTGAGCAAGCGCTTCCTGCGTGCTTTGCGAACGCGCGGTGTGGCGAGCAGATCGATGCTGGCGAGGACCGTTACCTCGGATAGCGCCTCGATTCCCGCAGCCGTCGAGATGCGCGGTGCGAAGAGAGCGCTTAGCACTAGTGGCAGCAGGATGACGATCAGACCCCCCACGGCACCTCCGCCGTAGAGCATCCCTTTTTGGGGAGAGATAGGGAGATTTGCGGGGCGGGCGCGCTCGACGATGTCGAACTGTGAGCCCTTACGTGCTTCTTCGACACGCAGCGACCCTTTGGCCTCCTGATAGTTTGTCTCGAGGTGTTTGTAGCGCTCGCTCAGCACATCGTAACCCTTGGTCAGTTCCGCAAGTTGTTGCTGCACCTTTGGTGAGGCCTCAACCCTTGAACGGTAAAGATTGACGTCCTGGCGCCACTTTTTTTCAAGAGTGCTGAGACGGTCGATCTCTCGCAGGACGCTGGCGATTTCAAGGTCGATCTCGTTCGTCTCGGATGGGGCCGCTGACGGGGGGCTTCCGGGTTTGCGGAGGGGAATTATTGCCTT
>CAYSMT010000690.1:0-1705 GCA_964432135.1 uncultured Acidobacteriota bacterium | reverse complement strand
ACGAGCACGAGGCCTCTGTTGATCAGGCCCGCGAGGCGCGAGCGCGAGACATCGCGGTGAATGTCCGCGAGGAAGCGGTCGAGGCGCATGGCCTCCGCCGACGGCGAGACCTCATGCCGGAAGCGAGCGCCCTCGGGTCCGACGCTCAGTGGCTCCGGCCCGCGTGATGAAGGTCCGCCGGGTTGATCTACGGGCCCGCGAGGTGCGTTCACGGCGCAGGGTCCTCCTCGGGCGGCGGTGGCGCAGGCTCGGCGGAGGGCAGCTCCTCGATGGCTGGCCGCTCTTCCGCAGCGATGTCACGTCGCCGGAGCCAGAGCCAGCCGGCGACGGCGAGTGGGGCGATGATCAGCGAGATGAGCTGGCTGGTCGAGATCGTTCCGCCGAACCACAGCCCGCGAACGCTGTCGCCGCGGAAGAACTCGATGGCGAAGCGGCCGACGCTATAGGCCGCGAAGTAGACCAGCGCCGCCTCTCCGGGGTTGCGACGCTTGCGACTCGCCAGGGCGGTGAGCGGTAGAACGACACCGAGGCTCCAAAGAATCTCGTAGATCGGTGTGGGATGGAGCGCTACCCCGAGGGGGACGCCGGTTCGGCGCGCGGCTTCGCGGGAGAAATAGGTGATGGCCCAGGGTGCCGCGCAGCGACCGCCGAAGCAGCAGCCCGCCATCAGGCAGCCGACACGGCCGATGGCTTGGCCAACGGGAATCGTCACGGCGGCCGCATCGAGTAGGCGGGCGATGGGCAGCCCGCCACGCCAGCTTGAGACGAGCATCGCCGCCGCGCCGCCGATCACGGCCGCCCATACGACGCCCGCGGCTTGGACGAAATTCATGCTCAGCATCTCACCCGGATGTGCAAGATAGTAAGGCGCCTCAACGACGAGCAAGCCCAGCTTTCCGCCGCCCAGCCCTCCGAGCAGGGTCCAGAAGGCGACCTGCGATGCGGCATCGGCGTCGATGCCATCGTGCATCGCACGTCGCGTGAACCACAGCCAGGCGACGATGACGGCTGTGGCGACGAAGAGACCGTACGAGGGTAAGGCGAGATGCACCGGGCCGAAAAAAGGGAGCTCGACGGTGCCGAAGTCAATCAGCAGTGGGTGCATCGGCGCCCCCCTCGCGACGGCGCCGCATGATGCTGTCGCGTATGAGTTCGATCAGCAAGAGCGTTGCGCCGCAGCTCAAGCAACTATCGGCAATGTTGAAGGTTGGCCAGTGCTGCGTGCCGAAGATGCCGATCAAGGGCTCGGCGAGGGCGGGGTGCCCTGCGTAGACATCGATGAAGTCCACGACGTAGCCGTGCAGCCCGCGGTCGACAAGGTTGCCGATGGCGCCGCCGAGGATCAGCGCGAGGGCGATACGAACCCAGCGATCTTTGAGCGGCGCGCGCAGCAGCAGCACGCAAATGATGACGATCGCGCCGATTGGCAGCGCGATCAGGGCCATCGAGCGCCAGGGATCGGGGACCTCGGCCATGAAGCCGAAGAGCGCGCCCCGGTTGTGACTCAGGCTCAAGCGCAGGAAGCCAGAGATCAGCGTCCGTGGCGCGTCGAGCGCACCGGAGCTGGCCCAATGCTTGCTCGCCTGGTCGATGAGCAAGCAGACGAAGGCGAGGGCGAGGTCGCGAAGTCGTGGGGTCAAGGCGGTGGCTCCGATTGGGATCGTGAGGGGACAAAAATACCCGAAAAACAGCACCTTGCCGCTCT
>CAYSMT010000689.1:0-1717 GCA_964432135.1 uncultured Acidobacteriota bacterium | reverse complement strand
GCGGCGAAGTGGCAGTCTGGTGTTCGGGTCATGTTCAGGTTCGAGCCCATGACCGCCAGCAGCTTGGCGTTGTACCAGTCCGCCGACTCGTTCACGTCGGTCTGCTCGCCCCAGGTCTCCGGGGAGGCCGAGGGCAGGTCGCAGTACCAGTCGTAGAAGGACAGGGCCACGCCACCCATGAGCTGCAGCATCCGGGCACCGGCGGCGTAGCTGATCATCGACATCGCGGGAATCGGCGAGAAACCGGCGATGCGGTCCGGGCCGTGCTGCTGAATCGTGTGGATGCAAGAGGCGGAGATGATGTCCAGCACCTCATCCCAGCTCGTGCGCCGGAAGCCGCCCTTGCCTCGGGCTCTCTGCCAGCGTGCTCGGGCCGTCTCATCGTTGACCAATGAGGTCCAGGCCGCGACGGGGTCTTCGTGTTTCGCGCGCGCTTCGCGCCAGAGATCGACCAGCGCGCCTCGGATATAGGGATACTTCACGCGCAGGGGGCTGTAGAGGTACCAGGAGTAGGAGATCCCGCGCTGGCAACCGCGGGGCTCGTAGGGCGGCAGATTCGGGTCGATCTCCGGGTAATCCAGACCCTGCATCTCCCAGGTGACGATCCCGTCCTTGACGTGAATTTGCCAGGTGCATCCGCCTGTGCAGTTCACGCCATGGGTGCTGCGCACGACCTTGTCGTACTGCCAGCGGTTGCGATAAAACTCCTCCCAGGTCCTCGAGCCGGGATCGATCGAGTCCTTGATCCAAGGGTTCTTAGGCATTCCACGAGCTCCTCACGCGTTCGGCGCTTTCGATGACCATGTCCTTGCGCACGCCGCGGAAGCGGCTCTTCCAGACACCGTCGAATATCATCAGGATCGCAGCCGTGCCCGCGATGCCCAGCAAGATGAAGATCAGAGTGGCGGCCTGACTGCTCTCTCGAGGGACCTTGGCCAACGCGCCGAAGTAGGCCACCAGCGGCAAGATCTCCTCGTCCGCTTCCAGCGGGTGCGGGCTGAACAACGCCTGCATGGTTGTCGTGGCCGGTGCCGAGAGCCATGTGACCAGCCCCTTGCGCCCGTTCAACCGCTCGTAGACCTGGTTGAGATCGGGGCCGAGACCACCACCGGCCAGAACGCCGATCCCGTTGACCGAGTGGCAGGAGACGCAGGGAGCGCCGCCGCTACGCAGCGGCTCGATGCCGAGGAAGAGGTTCCGCCCGCGGCGGATGTCGGCCGCGACGAAGGGCCGATCGCTGACCTGGATGCCGGCGAACTGGGACTTCTCGAACGCCGATTCCGCCTCGATCAGGTCCAGCAGTGCCTTGGCCCTTTCGGCCGTCATGCCCGGAATCGTCGGCATGACGACGCCTCGCGCCTCTTCTCTCAGCTTGAGGGCGTAGGCGTCGCCGCTGGCCAGCATGGCCTGTGGATCGGTGATGAAGCGCACCAACCAGGCCCGGTCCTTGCGTTCAACGACGTTCTTCAGATCCGGTCCGACGATGCGGCCGCCACCGATCGTGTGGCAGCTGACGCACTGCGTCTTGAAGTCGTCGGCTGCGGCTTCCGTCGCCTGGACGGTGGCGGTACCAAGCCCAATCGACACGACCATCAGCACGGCGAGATGGCAGGTCCTTGCATGGAAAACAGATGATCTCATCGCTTCGCTCTCCGGGTACAGAGAGCCTTGGGATTGAAAGATTCGTGCCAGGATCACTGTCGCGTGTCCCGGATCA
>CAYSMT010000688.1:0-1718 GCA_964432135.1 uncultured Acidobacteriota bacterium | reverse complement strand
GGGCGACGAGGACGCGGGTCGCGAGACCCTCGCGCGCTTGGCGATGATCTACCGAGAGGACGGTGATCGTAGCCGTTCATTGGCACTGATGCGCCGAGCGGCGCGGCTCGGTACTCCGGACCCCGAGCTGCTCAATACCTTGGGTTCCTGGCTATTGCGCGCGGGGCTCGCCGCTGATGCGCGCGAGCCGCTCTACCAGGCCGCAAAGCTTTGGAGTGAGGCGGGGCAGCTCGCGAAAGCTTGCGAGGTCTATCGTACGTTGCTGTCCGCCCGACCTGGCGAGCGTCCTGCGCTCGATGGCCTGGAGCAGGCCTGCGATGCCGCTCCGGCAGGGCCCGACCGAGCTTCCACGCTTTGCGAGTTGGCCACGGCGTTCGCCAGTCAGGGAGAGGTCGCCCGCGCGGCGCGGGCGGCGCTGGGCGCTTTGGCGGACGATCCGGAAGGAATCTTGCGGCACCCTTCACGCCGGGCGCGGATCATGGAAGTCTGCCGGGCGGCGCCGGAGTGGACTCTGCCAGAAGACGCGGCTCAGCGGCCGGCCGTTCGCGCAGCCGCGAGCCTTGTCGCAGCAGAAACGGCCATGCGGAGCGGGCAGGCAGCGCCAGCCATCGATGAACTCGTGCGCATTGCTGCCGATGAAGGCCTGTCGGGCACGCTGCGGATGCACGCGTGCTGGCTCTTGCTCGAGGCGGGAGATACCGCCCGCGCTGCCCCTCTGCTGGTGGCGCTTTCGCACGTACAGCAGGACGACGAGGGTTTTCGTGCCCTTTGCGTTGACGCCTTGCGTGCGTTGCTCAGCCGCGACCCGGGGCAGCCGCTCGCGCAAGCCCGTCTTGCGGAGCTTGCGCCGGAGTTTGCTGGTCCTGGAGCCGGAGGGACGGCGGAAAGCGCTGCCCCCACACTGCCCACCGCTGCGCCGGTGGGCGCAACGGCCCTATTGGGACCGGGTGTTCGTGCCCGCATCGTGGAGGCCGAGTCCATGCTGGCCCACGGCCTTCCTGACAAAGCCCTCGAGGCCCTCGGCCAGTTGAATGAGGTGGAACGGCGCATCCCGCAAGTGGCGCGGTTGTGTGCGCGGGCGGAGAAGGGTTTTGCCGCGCGTAGTGCGGCGGCGCGAGGGGAGCCCGCCGCTCCTGTCGCCACCAGCGCCGCGCCTCCGCCGGAGCGCGCTGAGGGCGGTGATGACGAATGGGTCGTGGCTTTCGACGAGGAGGGCGATACCTCTGGAGGCCCGTTGCCGGTCGAATCATCTCCGGCTCCGGTGGTGCCTCCCGTCGAGGAGCTTTCGGCGTCCGCCGAGGGTCTGGAGCGTCTCGATGAACAGCTCGTTGCGGCGATCGATCAGGACGACGCGGAGACGAGCTACCAAATGGCCATCGGCCTGCTTGAGATGGGACTTGAGGGCCAGGCATTGCCTTTGCTCGAAGAGCTTGTGCGGGGTGGTTCGCGGTGCATCGATGCCGGGTTGCTCCTGCTCAAGGCGCGCGTCAAGGCCGGGCAGCTCGAGGCCGCACTGGCCGCGGGAGAAACGGCTCTGGCGGCCGACGCGTCTGCGGGCCAGGGGGCGCGAGTTCCTTTGCTCGCGCTTGTCGTCCAGTTGTCCTACCAGTTGAACCAGCCCGCCCGTGGGGCTCACGCGCTGGCGGAGCTTCGTGCTCAGGCCGCTGATAACGTTCTTGTGCAGCGCCTCGAAAAGTGGATTGCCGCCAAATAGTTGA
>CAYSMT010000687.1:0-1720 GCA_964432135.1 uncultured Acidobacteriota bacterium | reverse complement strand
CGTGCTTTTTCATCTACCTCGCCGGGATGTTGTTCACCTTCGTCTACTCCGCACCGGCCTTCGGGCGCACGAAGCGTCACGCGATCGGCGCCAACGTGACCATCGCCATCCCGCGGGGCACGCTGCTCAAGGTGGCCGGTTGGAGCATGGTGGGCCCCGTCGTTGCGGCGGAGCCCTGGTACATCGGTCTGATCTTCGGCTTGTTTTTGCTCGGCGCTGCCTCGACCAAGGACTTCTCGGACATGAAGGGCGACGAGGCGGGAGGGTGTCGCACGCTACCGATCCGTTTCGGGGTTCGTCGCGCGGCGTGGATGATGACGCCTTCCTTCGTGATTCCTTGGGTGCTCATTCCTCTCGGGGCCGTCCTGCCGGATCCCTTCGATCCAGCAGGTCACCACACCATTCTGACCGGCAACCCCTTGGCTCTCGTCGCGCTCGGCTTGCTTCTCACGGTTTGGGGTCTCTACACCGTCTGGCTCATCCTGCGCGATCCCGAGGCGATGGCCACGAGTGAAAACCATCCCTCCTGGACCCACATGTACCTGATGATGATGACGGCCCAGATCGGCTTCGCGGTGGCCTACCTGCTGTGAAAGCGGTGCTCCTTGGGTGCCCGCCCCCTCAAATAGGTGGCACCTTTTCTTGAGTGACGATCACCGCGAGGGTCGTCTGCAAGTCGCATCGTCCACATCGCAGAGGAGCGCGCGTTTCTTAGAATCGAGATTGAGCATGTCGGTGATGCGCTCGTCTTGGCGAAGAACCCTCTGAGCTGTATCGCCTCCTCTCCGAGCGGCCGGCCACATCGAAGAGGAAAGGCACGTTCTCCAGCTCTCGAATTGATCCGCACGGGGTCGCCGAGACCGTGCGTGTTGCCCCGTGGCGGGTGCTACACCACATTGCCCCTTGAGGAGTTGAGACATGGGGCAGGTACTCGCTTTCCCGCGCTGGCGGGTCATCTCGAGGGACGAGCACAACGCGCCAGGAGAGCCGCGTCTACTTATCGATCCTCACGGACGCTACCTGCAGATCGAGGCGACCCTGCGTCGCCGGTTGATCGCTGCACCGGATCCTCAGCTTCCGATGCGCTACGAATCCCTCGTCCGGGCTGGGGGCGAGATCTACCTGCTCGTGTTCACCGAGGGTGAGGATGAGTGGATCGTCCAACCTGCCTGATCCCGCGTTCCAGCGGCCGGACTCAGTCCGATGAGTCGTCCGAGCTGACGGCTCTTCCGACACGTACCTGGGCGGGTCGGATGACCTTGGCGTTGAGGCTGTAGCCGGGCCGGAAGACCTCGAGGACGGTGTTGACCTCCTCGGGGCTCTCCGCCGGGCTGGCGAAGACAGCCTCTGCCCGCTCCGGATCGAAGGGCTTACCGAGCACCTCGAGGCGCTCGAGTCCCTCCGCGCGGAGGATGTCCATGAACTGCCGGTGCACGAGCTGGACGCCTTCAGCAAGCGGTCCTTTGGCGTGCTCAAGGGTGCGGTCGAGGTTGTCGAGGGCGCTGAGAATGGCCAGGAAGGTGCGCGAGAGAGTCTCGTGCACGCGGGTTTCTTGATCTCGCTCGAGACGGGCTCGGATCGCGCCGTGCTCCTGCTTATAGCTGTCGAAAGCCGCCGCGAACTCTGCGAGGCGGCTCTCCGCCGCTCGGGCGCGTTGTTCGAGGGCTGTGGCGACGGTCGCCGGCACCATCTCTGCCATCAACGCCTCAAGATCCTTGAT
>CAYSMT010000686.1:1380-1724 GCA_964432135.1 uncultured Acidobacteriota bacterium | reverse complement strand
CAATCGGATTGACCAATCCGATGTCACCAAGCTTGCGGGTCGCCTCCTGAAAGTGCCTCTGGGCGATGGCGGCCTCAGCATGAGCAAATAGGAGTTCATTGTCCGCGACTAGGGCCTCACGGCGCTTGTGGCATCCCGTGGCAAGCAACAAGATCAGGGACGCGCCCAGCACGAGTGCGAAACGTCGGGGTTCAAGGGCTGATGGCATCGACTTCACTGTGGACTCCTAGGAGCTGATAGACCTTGCGGGGCATGCGACGCGGGCGTCCCGAGGGACTCGTCGCGACGTGTTCGGTGTGACCGGTGGCGAGCAGGCGACCATCGCAGGAGCGATAGATCTCGTA
>CAYSMT010000686.1:0-1370 GCA_964432135.1 uncultured Acidobacteriota bacterium | reverse complement strand
GTAGGAAAAGCGAACGCGAAGGCGGTCATGCTTCGTGACCCGTGTGCGCACTTCGAGCTTCTCGTCGTAGCGTGCCGAGGCTCGGAACTTCGCGCTGGCTGAGGTGACCGGGAAGAGTAGATCTTCGTCATTTTCGAGCGTGGCATAGGGCATACCGATCTCTCGCATCCACTCCGTGCGCCCAAGCTCGAACCAATGTAGATAGACGGCATGGTGTGCGACGCCCATGCGGTCCACCTCGGGATAGCGTACGCGGAAGAGAGTCTGCGCGATCGTCACGATGTTGCCTCCGCGGCCGCTCGCAGCTCGGCGATCGCTAAGGCCGGATCCTTGGCACCAAAGACCGCTTGGCCCGCAACGAAGCTGTGTGCGCCTGCAGCGCGCAACTCCGCGATGGTTTCGGTTGACACACCGCCGTCCACCTCGATCGTTGCGCGCGATGCGCAGCCCTCGATCATCTCGGCCAGCCGCGCAATTTTAGGCACTGATGAAGGGAGGAAACGCTGACCCGAAAAACCGGGATTAACCGACATGATGAGCACGAAATCCAGCTCAGGGAGGAGCTCCTCGAGAGTGGTGAGCCCGGTTGCAGGGTTAAGAGCGACCCCCGCCAGCGCTCCGCCAGCGCGAATCGTCGCGATCGCTCGCTGCAAATGCACACAAGCCTCCTGGTGCACCGCGATCCTCGCAGCGCCCGCCTCAAGAAAAGCGCTGAGCAAGCGGTCGGGTTCGTTGATCATCAGATGGCAGTCGAGAGGAAGCGTCGTCTCTCGCGCCAGGGCCGCCACCACGGGGGGACCGATGGTCAAGTTAGCCACGAAGTGCCCGTCCATGACATCGACATGCACCATCTCCGCACCACCGGCCTCGATGAGCGTCAAGGCATCGGCTAGGCGGGCAAAGTCTGCTGACAGAATCGACGGCGCGATCTCGATCATTCGTCCTCCAACCTATCGAGAGAGAGCGGGCCGCCGACGAGCCGCACGCGCTCCCCGCGTCCGACGCGCGCGCCGGGCACCGGGAACTGGGATACGATACGACGGTGATTCGCTCCGTCGGGCTCGGTCGAAATGCGGCGAACACCCTGGCGTCGAATCCATGCTGCGGCCATCTCTTCACCCCATCCAGCGAGCTGCGGCATAACGAAGCTGTGCGGTCGTGGGCCTGCACTTAAGAGCAGGCTGACGCCGTCGCCCGGATAGCCCTCGGTACCTGCGGGGGGATTCTGGGCCACCACGCGCCCGAGGGGCACCTTGGGGTCGTGGGTCGATGAACTAAGGGCGATGCGCAGCCCCGCTGCGTGGAGCGCGAGCTGCGCACGGCGCAGGCTCGAGCCTGCGAGTTCGGGCACAATGGCGCGTTCCGCGCCC
>CAYSMT010000685.1:0-1727 GCA_964432135.1 uncultured Acidobacteriota bacterium | reverse complement strand
AAAAGCGCAGAAACGGGGGGAGAGGAAGACGCCGACGGAAAACCCGTCCCGGATGTGGGAGGAGAGGGGGATCCCTAACGCAGCCACAGGGTTGCGGGAGGGCCCGCACCGTTGAGGGCTCACCTCACTTCCGTTCGTGATTTGCCTCCTTCTTTCCCGCACAATGAGGGCGCGCGTTTTTTTGGTACGGCTGCGGAAGGAGGAACGTCATGTCTGCGCTCAAGGCGATGACCGATGGACGGGAAGCCGGCGTATGGGCCATGGCACGCGATGCGGCCTTGATGGATGCCTTGCGTGTCGCCGGAAACGACGCGCCAGTGCTGCGCTCCCACGGCTGGAGCCATGCGACGCTAACCATCGGTCGCGTCCAGGAGCCTCCTGCGCGTCTCGTCGACGAAGCGCGAGAGGCGGGGGTCGAGCTCGTCCGTCGGCCCACAGGGGGAGGATGGTTGCTACATCTTCCTGGAGATCTTTCGATCACTTTCGCTCTTCCCGGGCCGCTGCGCGCAGGCCAGCTTCGTGGTGCGGCGGCGACTCTTGGGCGTGGTATCGCTCATGGGCTCAGAATGCTGGGCCACGACGCGGATTTCGTGGTTACGCCAGCAGGTTCCGGCGTGGGTTGTGAGGCGATCTGCTTTGATCGCATCGATCGCGAAGAGGTCAGCGTCGAGGGGACGAAGGTCGCTGGTGTAGCGCTGGCGCGCATTGCGCGCTCTGCCCTGGTGCAGAGCGCGCTGCCGGTAACTCCCGCGCCGCCAGAGCTTGTGGCCTTCACTGCGCGATGGGATCCGCAGAGAGAGGATGCTTGCCATCGCCTCGCCCGCGTTGATGCGTTCGAGCTTGCCCGAACCGTACAGGAGAGCGTAGCCCGGCAGCTCGGACGGGAGGTCCAGGTCATAAGCTGGCCGGCGTCTTGGCTCGCGCGGGCCGAGAAAATGAAGGCGATGCGGTCCGCGGACTTCGCGTTCCCATGTCCTGATCGCGATACGGAGAGTCAATCCGCATGACCAAGTGCCCCGCCGTTCTCGCAATGCTCGCCCTGATTCTTGCGGCGTGTCTGTCCGTGCCGCGTCGTGGAAGCGAGCAGGGGCGCGACCTCACAGTGGACGCATCGGAGAAGATCGTCGTGAGCCAGATCCTGCTGCGCAGGGGTCGTGGCAGCGATGGACGACTCTTTGCTCCTTCGGTGGGTCGTCTGGCAGACGAGGCGGCGAAGGTGGCGCTCGATATCGAGTACGCCTTCGACGCATGGGCGGCGCTGCTTCCCGAGCAGGGAGTGCTCAGCGTGGTCGCGTGGCCTTCTGAGCATGCTCTTGCGACGGTCGTTCTCGAACGTCTGCGGAGGGTTTGTGAGGGGCCCGAACGCGTCGTGCTCGTTGACGATCCTGCGCAGGCGGGTGCCGAAGCGATCTGGGTCATGGCACCGCGTTGGGCCGAACAACGCGTTCACCCGGAACTGCTCCCTGCGCTCTCGGCTTGGCGCCAACGCGTTCAACGCGCCCCTCGCTTGGTGCTGATCGACCTGATCGAGCCCGAGATGGGCAACGGGCGCTGGCTGGCCGACGAGATCATCGTATCTTCGTCGCCTCGGGCGGCGGTCGTTGTTGCTGAGTACGAACTCGCCTCTCGCGCAGCGGGCGCGATCGCCAACGCGGGCGAGATAGCACGGCGACGCTCCCTGAAATGGGGGCAGATCCGCTGGATTCGGCGCAGCGTGCAGCCATAGC
>CAYSMT010000684.1:0-1729 GCA_964432135.1 uncultured Acidobacteriota bacterium | reverse complement strand
CGATGATCGAGTAGACCGTGCCCCATGCGGCGCCGAAGATCAGCGCGCCAACGATGGTCACCGGCAACCCAGGAAGGAAGAAGACACAGGCGACGATCCACAGCAGGACGAAGACCAGTGGTGCCAACATGCCAAAACCCAGGAACCACTGTCGGAGGTTCTGCACGTTCTCCATGCTGATGTACTCGAAAAGGCCGAAGTACCAAGCGAGCACGATACCCACGACAATGACGAGCACAGCGACGATCAGACGACCCAACCCGCCGCTCTTCGTCGCGGCCACGTCATCCTGTTTGAGATCGGGAGAACTCATGATCCCTCCAACACTGCGCGGCGAAACACATTCCACCGCGCATAAATACCGAAAAGGGGGGCGACACATGCCGCCCCCTTTTCAATGCTAGCAAACGATACGAGTTACTTCGCGACGACGACCGGATTCAAATCGCTTCCAGCCCCCTTCGCGTAATAGCTCCACTCGATCCAGGAGCCATCGTAGTTGTGCAAGCGCGAAAGATCCCAGCCCATCAGATAAAGTGAGAAGAGATGGGTCGTCGTCCTCACACCGGACTGGCAGTAGAAGATCTGATCTTTCTTGGGGCTCATCCCGTTCTTGTCGAGGACCTTCTGGATTTCAGCGGCCGTCTTGAAAGCCGTCGGCTTGCCGTCGATCTTCTTGCGGAAATCCTTCCAACTGAGGAACTTTGCCCAAGGAATGCGCCCCTTGGTATAGGCGCCCTTCTTCTGCTTGGTCCCGTTCCACTCATCTGGCTCACGGGTGTCCCAAAGCTGGAAGCCACTGTCGGTCTTGGCACGCCAGACATCACCCATCGAGGCCGTCCAACCCGGCAGAGCCCGCGTCGCGACGAAGTTGCCCTCCTTCTTACCGATGGTCAGGCCACCGAGGCGATCCACCTCGTAGCCAGCGGCCTTCCAGGCCGGATAGCCACCGTCGAGAACCATGGTGTCTTTCTTGCCATAGAGGTAGAACTCCCACCACAGGCGCGTCGCGTCGTACTTCTCGTCGTAGATGACGACCTTCGAATCATTGTCGATGCCGAGGCTCCGAGCGAACTTCTGGAAGTCCTCTCGATTCATCGCCATGCCGCCGTAAGGGAAGGTCACCGCCTTCGCGGCGGTGTAGGCCGAACGCCAGACACCGTAGCTGTCGGGGATGTGCCCCGCGAGGAACGCATCCTTGCGAACGACACCGATCACGACGAGCTTCGGATCCTTGGCGTCCTTGAGTGCTTTGAGCTGTTGGGCCGTGATCAAGCTTTTACCGCGCTCGAAACCCTTGTACTTCTCTCCTGCCACCGTCGGCGCCATCATCGCGAGGGCCGTTAGGACGGCGACGACAACCATCATCCAGCGTGCACGCTTCATCTCATCATCCTCCCTGCTTGCCGCGAGTGGGCACAGGTTCACGCTCAAGGATGCTGCAATCGGCATACCACCGTTCGGATCCCGCACGAGCGCGGTAACCGTTCGAATTGTCACGAGTTGGAGGCATCGCCACCGAGACCGTTCCCGCTAGGTAGCAATGCGGCCACGCGAATCGTCACCTTCGCGTAACATCTTACCCACCTCGGGAGGTGTCCACCCGAGGGGCATCTCCACGCGGAAAACGCTTCCCTGGCCAGGCGCACTGCAAACGCTGACATGACCCCCGTGGGCTTCGATGACCTCTCGCACGATCGTCAGGCCGAGCCCCGTACCTTCGGCACCG
>CAYSMT010000683.1:0-1731 GCA_964432135.1 uncultured Acidobacteriota bacterium | reverse complement strand
CGCGAAGGGCGTGCTCTTCGTGCTCTTCGTCGCATCGCTGCTGTGCTGGGGCATTATCGTCGAGCGTTATCGATCATTTCGCGCTGCAGGGCGTGAGACTCGCGTCTTTCTCGCCAAGTTCCACGGCGGCGCGCGGCTTGCCGAGCTGCGTGATCTTGCTGAGCGGTGGCGCCGTTCGCCTGTCGTCGCGCTCTTCAAAGCCGCCTTTCACGAAGTCAGTCAGCTCTCCATGGAAACACACGCCGATGTCGGGAGGATCCTCGACGAGCAGGCCATCGAAGACGTGCAGCGCATGATGTCCCGCAGCGTCGCCGCGAATACACGGGACATGGAACGTTCGCTCACCTTCCTTGCCACGACGGCCAGCACGGCTCCTTTCGTCGGGTTATTTGGCACGGTCTGGGGCATCATGGACTCGTTTCAACACATCGGCATCTCAGGTGGCGCCAGCCTGGAGAGTTACGCTCCCGGAATCGCCGAGGCTTTGATCGCCACCGCCGCGGGCCTCATCGCCGCGATACCTGCCGCCGTGGCTTACAACTCCTTCCTCCGCCAGGTACGCATCCTGAGCATCGAGATGGAGGAGTTTCAGTACGATCTGATCCACCTCCTACAAAAGCGGCGAAGGAAGGTGAGCTAGACAATGGCAGCCGCCGGCCCGCGCGGACCGCGAAGTGCCCTGTCCGAAATCAACGTCACCCCCTTCGTCGACGTGATGCTCGTGCTCTTGATCATCTTCATGGTCTCCGCGCCCATGCTCACGCGGGGCGTCGATATCAACCTCCCCCAAGCACTCTCTGCGGAGGCCATCGAGGAGCAACGCATTACCGTCAGCGTAGATCGCCGGGGGCAGTACTACGTCCAGAAAGAGCCCATCGTAGATGACCTGCTCGTGGATGAGGTCAAGCGCCTCGGAGGCGGCGCGCCGAGCGTCGCCGTCTATCTCGAGGGCGATGAAGCCGTCGCTTACGGTCGTGTGCTCGCCGCGATGGACGCTCTGAGAAGCGCCGGGATCTCCCGCGTCGCGCTCGTGACAGCCCCCATGCGTCTACCGGACTCTCGCTGAGATCGCCATGCTGCTCCGGGTGCGGATCCTGCTTCCTCGCGCGGATGAGTGGAGCTCGCTCGTTATTTCGCTCGGGCTGCACCTCACGCTGATCACCGCGGTCTTGGTCGCGGGCACGCGAAGCGGTGCTCCAACCCAGGCCTTGCCGACAATGACGGTGCGGTTGAGCGCGGGAGCACCGGCGCCGCAACCGGCGGCGGCGCGCCCGAAAGCACCCAAGCCCCCCCCTCAACCCGAGGCGAAAGTCACACCGGTTCCCGAAGCGAAGCCCCGGCCCCAACGCCAGCGGGTCGACGCCGCAACCCGCATCGCCGACAAGCTCGAGGGAGTCACCGCGCAGGCTGAACAGCTCGAACGGAGCCCAGAGAAGCTGGCCGTACAGGCCGACACCCCTCCCGCTTCGGACACCCAAAACCGGCTCCCGGGAGAGATTCCCGGCGGCGTGGCGGGAGTCGAGACCGACGAACCTTTTACGGCCGACTGGTACGTCCAATTGATTGTCGCGCGACTGACAGAAGCCTGGCGCGATCGGCCCGTGCTCCCCGCAGGATCAAGGGCCAGACGAGTTGTCGTCGCATTCACCATCGAGCGCGACGGACGCGTGCGAGGCGCGCGGGTCCATGTTGCGAGCGGTTATACCCCCCTCGACTTCTCCGCCCTACGCG
>CAYSMT010000682.1:0-1740 GCA_964432135.1 uncultured Acidobacteriota bacterium | reverse complement strand
GGACCATGGTGAGTTGCAACGTCCTGGTGCCCCAGTTCTTCTGGTTCTCGCGCATTCGCCGTCATCTCTTGATCGTCTGGATTCTGTCGATCCTGATCAACGTAGGCATGTGGTTCGAACGCTTCGTCATCATCGTCACCTCGCTTCACCGAGACTTTCTGCCTTCAAGTTGGACGATGTATGTCCCAACGAAGATCGAGATCGCGACACTCGCCGGCAGCTTCGGGTTGTTTTTCACCCTCTTCTTGCTCTTCTGCCGCTTCCTCCCGGTGTTGGCCATGGCGGAGGTGAAGGGCGTCCTCGGCTACGGCCGCTGCGACCATGACGAGAAGCACGTCACGACCAATACGTTGGGAGGTGAGTCATGAATCGAAGGATTCACGCGCTCTTCGGCAACGCGGAGCAGGTCCTCTCGGCCACGCGGGAGTGCCGTGACCGGGGCTACGAGATCATCGATGTCTTCACGCCCTACCCAATACACGGCTTGGACGAGGCGATGGGGCTGAAGCCTTCTCGACTGCCGCTGGCCTGTTTCCTGCTCGCGATCTTCGGTGCCTCCATCATGATGTTCTTCCAGGTCTGGGCCTCCGCAATCGACTGGCCCGCGAACATCGGCGGCAAACCGCTGAACTCACTCCCTGCGTTCGTCCCGGTCACTTTCGAGACGGCCGTGCTGATGGCGGGGCTGGGAACGATCTTGGTCTTGTTCACCCGGACGAAGTTGCACCCCTTCCGCGAGACGCGCTTCCGAGACCCTCGGATCAGCAACGACCACTTCTTGCTTGCGATTCGACAAACCGACGCCGAGATCCATCCGCGTTTGGCGACCGATCTGCTTCTGGGACACGGCGCGATCGAGATAACAGAGATACCGACGGAGCAGGCGTCATGAGCCGGCTTGGTTTGGCGAACCTGTCGCTGGCGCTCCTTCTGCTGATCCTGGGCGCTGCGCACCTGATCATCCCCTCCGATCCAACCCAGCGGAACTACCAGTTCTTCCCCAACATGGTCGACGCCCTCGCCCACGAGGCTCAAGCACCCGTCCCGATGCTGGCGGAGGGCCGCCGCATCGATCTCCGACCCCCCGAGGGATCGATCGCGAAAGGACACTTGCCCTCGCACTACGGGCCAACGCCGGAGGATGCGTTGCGGGCCGGCCGGGAGCTGCACAACCCGGTCGCGTCTGACGATGCTGGGGCCCTGAAGCGCGGCGCCTTCCTCTTCTCGACCTTTTGCACGCCCTGTCACGGGCCCGGAATGCACGGAGACGGGCTCGTGACGAAGAGAGGCGTCCCACCGCCGCCCTCGCTCTTCCTCCCACACGCGCTAGATCTCGCTGACGGGCAGATCTGGCACATCATCAGCTACGGTCAGGGCAACATGGCCCCCTACGCCGCCCAAGTGGAGCGCGAGGACCGCTGGAAGCTCGTCGCCTACATCCGCCAGGCCCAGGCGTCAACGTCGCGGGAAGCGCAAGCCCCGGCCCAGAACCCGTTCGGAACGAGGGCGCAGACAACACCCCAGACGCACGAGCAGGCAGGCACCGTCGAGGAGTCAGGATCATGAGTTGTACGCGGGAAGAGATGACGAGCATCCCCGGCATGGAGAGCTGGGAGCGACGCTTTTCGGCGGCAGCCTTGACCCGCTGGTTGCTCGCAATCGGAGGCGCCGCGGCCCTGCTGACGCTAGCCGGGGTCATCGTAGCTCCCGGGAGAACCTGGCCCAACCTACTGATCGGAG
>CAYSMT010000681.1:0-1742 GCA_964432135.1 uncultured Acidobacteriota bacterium | reverse complement strand
GCGGCCGATCTCAAAGTAGCCCTTCTTCTTGTCGAGACGCACGTTCGAGAGTGAGCGCACGGGAAAGCTGATCGCGGGCTTGACGCCGGCGAGAATCTTCTCGTGGATCCTTCGCGCGGTGGCACGAATAGCGCGTACGGTCTTGCGGTCGAGGTGTCGTCGCTCGGCGAGACGCTCTTCGCGCATTGCGGGTGGTTTTGGTTTGCGTTGGCTCGACGCCATGGTGGCTCCCTGGAAGGCGACCGGGCGCAGTCTACCCGTTGGTCGCTCTCGAGCAACCGCTCGTCCGGTGCCAGCGACCGATCGCGTTGCACCGGAAACCCCGGAAGGGGGAAGGATGTAGTACCGTACTCATCCCGTTTCATCGGATCTTGGGGAGCTTCCTGCCCACGTCATGTCGGAAGCTCGCTGTGAGGGCCCTGCGATGCCAATGAGCTCAACGTCGCGCCTCGTTCACCATGGCGAGGTCGGTGTCGTCAGCGCGTGCGAGCCGTCATCGCTTCCCGCGGGAGGGAGTTGTACCGAAGTCCACACGAGCCGTCCGGGAATGGGGGAGCCTTAACTTGGCGAGCGAGGCTGTCCTCCAGGTGCCGAAGCAGGGGATGATCGCGAGGTCTGCGCGCTTCGTCGCGTCGTTGCGCCATGCGGCATTGTGGGCCCTGGGCGCCGCAGCCGTCGGCGCCCTCGTCGGATTGACCCTGGCTTTGCTGACGAGCTCGGTCACCGACAACGGGCTGGACTGGTGGTTTGTTTGGCAAAGCGTGCTCTCTGCAGAGGCGATCCTGGTCAGCGCGATCGTCGTTGTGCGCCATACCTTGCCCCAGTACGAAGGTCTGCGTCCTTCGCTGCGCTATGCATTGATCTTGATTACGCTGCTTGGTGCGACCCTCGTCGCAACGGCCTTTTCCCTGCTGACCCGCCCCACGGTCGTCTTCTCTCAGGGGTTGACCTTCCTCGCCTTGGCGATTCTGAACTCGATGCTTGCCCTGATGCTTGGCGGTGCGTTGATCACCTGGGACACGCTCAAAGCGCGTCTCGATAGAGCCTACGAACAGCTGCGCGAGAAGGAGGCCTTCGAGCGCGAGATGGCCGTTGCGCGGGAGGTGCAGCGGAACCTGCTGCCCGAGCATGCTCCGCGAATCGACGGCTATCGCTTCGCCTATGTCTGCCGATCGGCTGCTGCGGTCGGAGGTGACACCGTCGACTTTCTCGACCTGCCCGAGGGCCGGCTCGGGCTGGTCATTGGCGATGTCGTCGGCAAGGGCATCGCGGCTGCGTTGCAGATGGCCAACCTCCAAGCCCTGGTTCGCGCCCTCGCACCGCGGGAGAGCCACCCGCATGAGCTCAATACAATCCTCAGTCAGGCCATTGGTGCGCGTTGCAAGCCAGGGCGTTTCATCACTCTTGCCTATGTCATTCTCGACCCCGAGACAGGTGGATTGCGTTACTCGATGGCGGGTCATCACCCACCGATCATCGTCGGACCAGCGGGGGTTCGCGAGCTCGCGCGCGGTGGCTTGCCCCTGGGGATACTGGCGAGCGTGCCGTACGAGTCGGGTGAGGACGAACTCGAGCCTGGCGAGACGATGCTCTTATTCACCGACGGGGTCATCGAGGCGCCGCCCGAAGACGCTTCCGAGGAGGAATTCGGCAAGGAGCGCGTCACAGCTCTTGTGCGGAGGGCCCTGGATCGCTCGCCCGAGGAGATTCTCGACAGCATTCTCGGTGCGCTCGATGGCTTC
>CAYSMT010000680.1:0-1747 GCA_964432135.1 uncultured Acidobacteriota bacterium | reverse complement strand
GGTGCGCTGCCGGTGATCGACATCAAGCCGCCGTGCTGACCGTGTTGGTGGTGGAAGCGGCAGAGCGTCGTGCGGTTGCTGGCTTTTTCTCTGCCGCCGCGAGAACGATAGACGATGTGGTGCTCTTCGAGGTGGCCGCGCGAGGTACAGCCTGGCGCGACGCAACGGTAGCCGTCGCGCTCGTAGGTGGACTCGGCTGGCGTGCGTCGTGCTCCTGGGCCCTTGCCCTGGCGCGGTAGATCCCAGGTCGTGCAGTAGTCCAGTAGCAGAAGCAGGAGAGGATGGTGGATACGCGGCAGGCGCGTTGTTTGTGGCGAATCGTATGAGAAGGGCCAAGCAAGACGTGGTGGTGGATCAACGGGGGGTCGTAGCGTGCGCATGGCAGCTGACGTGGAGTTGAGTCGGGGCCCGCAGACGTTGGCCGCCGAAAAAGGGCTGTTTTCGGGAGGCCTGTATTCGGAAAACGACTCACCTGAGTGGAAGTCGCTTTCAGGGATATCGTTCCGGATGGGCGTGCAGGGGGTTTCGCCCTTGCTGTCGGCAAGGGCGTGACGTACGGACTCGAGAGCCATGAGGAAGTCTTCTGCAAGTGAGCGAGGCAGGCGGAGCGTGAGGTTGCGGGGGTATTGCTCTCCGGAGAGCGCAAGCTCGGCAAGCTGTGTCACTTGGGCTGTCGTGCTGCCGGGAGTTCGGCGGAGCGAGGCGTACCAAGCTTCGTCTGAAGGAGGCTCGGGAGCTGGACCTCCGGCATGGTGGGGCCCGCCGCGGAGGATACGCTCTCGTTGGACAAGACGGATCTCATCGCGTAGTCGCTTGACCGTCGCACGGCCTGCGCGTTCGAGCCAGGCTTCGGTGGTTTCCCGGTGAGGATGGCTTCGGCCCAGGGCGCGCAAGACGAGAGCCGTGGCCTCTGCGCCGAGCTCACCTGAGAGATACGCCTGGCCTAGCTCGGGATGACGGCGTATGCCGCGGGCGATGCGGGCGAGCTTCTCGCCGGTGGCGCGGGAGAGACCGAGCCGCTCTACGGCGTAATGACCTACGGAGCGGAAGGGAAGTTCGCGCCGTGCGCCGAAGGCCCCGTAGCGGCTCATCAGGCGGAGTAGTTCGCCGAGGGAGCGGTTGATCTGGTTTTCGAGGGCCAAAAAGCTGGTGAGTTGTCGGTCCACCTCTTGAGTGCTGCCGAGGCCTGCGTGCGCCAGGAGCATCTCGGCCTGGGATAGCAGGTGCCGTGCTTCGGCGAGGGCTGTTTCGTCGGCTGGATCGAGCGCGCTGCTTGCGCGAGCGCCGGGCGGCGCTGCGTCGAAGCTGCGGGCGCGCGGCGATTTCTGCTGGGTGGGGTCACGGAGCGCCTTGAGCTCGTGACGGCGAGCCCATGTAGCGGCTTCTTCGGCATCTTCGTCGCGTTCGTCTTCGGTCAGGTGATGTCGCAACGCCTGGATGGTGGCGTCCGGAGGGACTACCGGCGCTGCGAGGGCCCCGGCGTGATGCTCGGCGATGAGCGCTTCGACAAAAGACGCAACGCTTTCAGAGGCGCCGCAGACGGCACGGTGGAGTTCGAGGGTATCGTGGAAGGCCTGAATAGCAGCGGGGGGAATCATGGCCTTAAAGATGGCAGGGGCGTCGGGGTCGTAGAGGTCGCCACGGGCGCCCGCGATGGGCCAGCCGCGTTTGTCTCGAGCAGGGGAAACCGTCGTGCCGATGCCGAGGCGGAAGCGGTACGTGTAGAGCTCTTTGATGACGAAATTGA
>CAYSMT010000679.1:0-1750 GCA_964432135.1 uncultured Acidobacteriota bacterium | reverse complement strand
GAAATTGGACGCGGCGTCTGCCCAACCGTCCGAACTGAGCGATGCGAACGACGAACGGTTCCGCTTCCGCACAAGCGCGTCGTCGTTGAGTCCTCCAGCTCGAGAGATTGTCAGGGCGTGTGCATGAGGGCTTCTTTATGATCCCGACTGATCTTCGCCGATCGACGCGAAGGGATCGCGTCGCAGACGTGGTCACTTTTCGCCACGCCAAGCTGACCTTCCGCGTCACTGTGGCAGGACATTCGGTCGTCGATCGAGGCCGCCAAGCTCCCAAAACGTCCGTATTTCGGTGTTGTATCCGCCAGATCGACTTGGCACCTTGTTTGCAATATGTGGGGGTGAGGAAACAGGATGGCTCCTTTTCCCCTACCAATTCATGGCCCCATGCCGACGGCTTGGGGCCTTTTTTTGCCCCTCCTCAGGCGAGTCCGTGCTTTCGAGAACCCCAGAGACTCCTGGTATAAGCTCTCCGGGCTTCTTGACCTGGCACCTCGATTGCTCTATCAAAACCTATGGAAAGGATGGCTCCTTTTCCTCTACCAATTCACGGCCCCAGCAACACGGGGCCGTCTTTTTTTAAAAACCATAACGCCGTTTATTAACAAACATTTAACATGACCTACGACCGACTGGCCGGTGGCAAGCGCTCCGCGGCGGCGGCGAGGCGATGTGTTGCACGAAATGATAGCGTTGCACTCTGCAACACTTCGATGCATAAGGAAGTCATGTCCACGCCGCGAGTCGTCAACAACCGCTATGAGATCCTCGGTGAGCTCGGCACGGGCGCCGCGGCGGAAGTCTTTCGCGTCCGCGACCGGGAAGAAGGCGACGAGAAGGCACTCAAACTGCTTCTCGCGGAGGGGCTTGGCGATCCGGCAGCGCTGACCCACGCTTTCCACCGAGAGTTCCGCCTGCTCACCGAGCTGCGCCACCCTCACCTCGTGAGAGTTCACGACTTCGGCACCGTCGCCATCGGGGGAGAAAGGGGGCGCCCGTGGTACACCATGGATCTCGTCCCCGGCCGACCCGTCCACGAAGCCCTCACGATGGGCGGCGCCTGGCGGCAGATCGCCCGGGTAGCCGATGCCGTGCTCGATGCCCTCGGCACCCTCCATGCCCGCGGGCTCGTGCACCGCGATGTCACCACAGGCAACATCCTCGTAGGCAAGATGCTTGACGCCGAACCACCTTCGGTATGGCTGATGGACCTCGGCCTAGTGGATCTCGCGGAGCAGGTCGAGGGGGGCGTCGTACGGGGCACGCTGGCGACGGTGGCCCCAGAGACTCTCCGTGGCGGCGCGATCGACGGACGAGCAGATATCTACTCCCTCGGCTGCGTGCTCTACCGCTTGGCCACGGGCCAAGACCCTTTTCCGGGGCCGTCCCCCTGGGAAGTCTTGCGTGCCCACCTATCCATGGCGCCTGTGCCTCCGCGGCATCTCAACCCAGAGCTCCCCCTCAGCCTCGAGCGCGTCATCCTTTCCCTGATGGACAAGAACCCCGACGCCCGCCCGGCGACGGCCCACGAGGCACGTCAGCTCTTCACCGAACTGTCAGGGCGTCGAATCGACCGTATCGTGCCCTTGTCCGAACCCCTCTCCCCGTCCCTATCGGGAAGAACGCGGGAGCTCGCCCGCTTCGAGGAAACGTTACAACAGGCGCGAGAAGGACGCGGCGACGTTCTACTTGTGCAAGGACCTCCGGGCTGCGGCCGTACGCGTCTACTCGAGGAGTTTCGCCTTGCGGCCCA
>CAYSMT010000678.1:0-1765 GCA_964432135.1 uncultured Acidobacteriota bacterium | reverse complement strand
GCCGGGCGGCCAGCGCGCGGGGCACCGTGGCGTCTGGGACGGTGCGCAGGACGACGAGGAGCGCCGTGGGAGAGGCGCCGATGGCGTCTGTAGTCATGGGGAGATTCCTCCTTCTTCGCGCTCCCGCCGGAGCGCGCGAAGGGATAGACTAGCGCCGGTGGCGGGCCCGGTGAAAGGGCGCGCCGGGCTATTCAGCCCGCGTTGTTCAGGAAGACACATGGCGCGACCGGAACGGAGCGCTCCAGGGCACGCGGGGTCAATCGAGGAGAGTCAGCGATGCCCGAAATTACTGGTGTCTATGCGCGTGAGATTCTTGATTCCCGAGGCAACCCGACGGTCGAGGTCGAGGTCGCGATCGAAGAGGAAATCATCGGTCGCGCTGCCGTGCCTTCCGGCGCCAGTACCGGCAGCCGCGAAGCTCTCGAACTGCGCGACGGCGAGCCGTCGCGTTTCGGCGGAAAAGGTGTTCAAAAAGCCGTCCAGCACGTCAACGAGATATTGGGGCCGGCTGTCGAGGGTCTCGATCCAACCGATCAACGCCTCATCGACCAAACCTTGATCGAGCGCGACGGCACGCCGAGCAAGCGCAACCTCGGGGCCAACGCGATCCTCGGTGTGAGCATGGCCACGGCCCGTGCCGCGGCCGTCGTTTCGGGCCTGCCGTTGTATCGTTATCTCGGGGGGGCGGGCGCCTGCCTGCTGCCGACGCCCCAGCTCAACATCATCAACGGCGGAGCCCACGCGGACAACAACGTCGACATTCAGGAGTTCATGATCGTGCCTTACGGCTTTGACTCCGTACGCGAGGCGCTGCGCTGTGCGGCGGAGACTTTCCACACCTTGCGCAGGGTGCTCAAGGAGCGCGGCCTGGCGACGGGTGTCGGCGATGAGGGTGGTTTCGCCCCGAATCTTGGCGCCAACAAGGAAGCACTCGACCTGATCCTCGAGTCGATCGAGAAGGCCGGCTACCGCCCGGGCGAGGACGTCGCGCTGGCCGTCGACGTGGCGGCGAGCGAGATCTTCCACGACGGCCAGTACGTGCTTGCGGGAGAGGGCCTGAAGCTGTCTCCGGAGGAGATGGTGGCCTGGTACGGCAAGCTGCTTGACGAGTACCCGATGATCATCTCGATCG
The DNA here is from genome assembly GCA_964432135.1 of uncultured Acidobacteriota bacterium. Classification (GTDB taxonomy): domain Bacteria; phylum Acidobacteriota; class Polarisedimenticolia; order J045; family J045; genus JANTFM01. The sequence continues at coordinate 633 of CAYSMT010000678.1, read as the reverse complement.
AAGACGGCATGGCCGAGGGTGACGGGGACGGTTGGGTGCTGCAGACCCAGCAGCTCGGTGGCCGCTGCCAGCTCGTTGGCGATGATAACTTCGTCACCAACCCCGAGATCCTGCGCGAGGGCATCGACAAGGGCGTTGCGAACGCGATCCTGATCAAGCTCAACCAGATCGGCACCGTGAGCGAGACCTTCGACACCATCGCCCTGGCCCAGACCGCGGCCTATCGCACGGTGATCAGCCACCGGTCGGGCGAGACCGAAGACACCTTCATCGCCGATCTTGCCGTCGCCGTTGGGGCCGGTCAGCTCAAGACGGGCGCGCCCTCCCGCTCGGAGCGCACCTCAAAGTACAACCAGCTCATGCGCATTGAGGAAGACCTCGCTGATGGCGCTCGTTTTGCGGGGCGCACGCCCTATTGAGCGCTGCGGCGATTCGTCATCAGAGTACGGCGCGGCGGGTCATCATCCAGAGGGCTGCGGTGGCGCGCTGCCGAGCACGGGGATGGGTGGTCACTGGCGCTGCGGTGAAACACGATCGGGGGCTGTCGGGTTTCGTCATCGAGCATTGTGGTGATTCGGCGCTGCGGGTTTGTGTGGCGGCGCGTAGAGCTGATGGTCTCGATCGGGGCTTCGG
>CAYSMT010000677.1:0-1766 GCA_964432135.1 uncultured Acidobacteriota bacterium | reverse complement strand
AGCGCTTTCGAAGAGTAGCTCGACGACATCATCATCGAGGGCGTCACCACGCAGCCCATCGATCACTGAGCGTGTGGCCTCCTCGGACAGAGCCGCGCGGAAGGGTCGCGGAGTACGCAGGGCCGCGTAAACATCGGCAACCCGAACGATTTCGATCACCGGAGTCGTAGAGATGGGGTGCGCCGTCTGAGGATACCCCCCCCCATTGCGGCGACGGTGATGATCGAAGGCGATGATGCCTGGAAGGAGGGGGACCTCCTTGGTGGCCAGCAGGCAACGCGCACCCACAATGGGGTGCTGGCGGATTATCCGGAATTGCGCGGGACGCAAGCGTTGTGGGGTCGTGAGCAACTCCTCGGGTACAGAGAGCATGCCCAGGTCACACAGCAGTGTGGCATCAACGATCGCGGCGCACTCTTCTTCGCCGGAGCCACCGGCGCGAGCCAGGAGAGCAACGATGCACGCCATGTTGAGCGCGTGAGAGAGAATCTGCGTACGGCAGCGCTGGGACCAGCGCAGAGGAAGCGCCTCACTCGCAGCATCCGTCGAGGTGGTGAGAACCCTATGCCGGACCTTGTCAAGGGCTTTGCGGTCATATCGACGCTCGGTGATCAAGGCGGTCCAGACCTGCTCAAGAAGTACCCTCGGGGTACTGCCATCGCCCTCTTGATCTGGGGGTGAAGCGTTTTGGATTCCGGGCTGCTCACCTTGTTCAGAGATGGTTATGAGCCCGTTTTGCACGATATCTGCGTCGCCCTGCGCGATGCTGCGCACGAGCGCGATCGCACGCTCAGCACCCGCGAAGCCTGTGAGCGTGCAACGGGCGACTCCGACGTCGACCGCCTGGGTTGCCAGCTCGCGGAAGGCTGGTTGGTGGCATCGCAACGGCGGGTGACCGGGAACGAGGGCGACGAGGTTGGTGAAGTCAACGGTTAGCTCGGCGAGCGAAGCAAGTTCAGATTTCCAGCTGTCGAGGAAGTGCTCCTCGCGCTGCCGACGCACAGGATGTCCCTCGGGATAAAGACGCACCGCTTGGAACACCTGGCCGAGGAGCTGGAGTAGCTCCTGGACGCCTGCGCGGTTGAGCGCGTTCACGGCGCCCCCGCGTCGTCATGCTGTGTTGAGGCCAAGCGCGCCGCGAGATCGCGCGCGAGCCGGCCACGGGCTTGGGTCGCCAGCTCGGAAGACAGCGCGAGGCGAAGCAACGCCGGGTCGGGCGGCTCCCAGCGCAGCACGGCGGATCGGCCCACGTCCGCGAGGTGTTGATCTGAGCTCGCCAGGGCCCACTCGACAAGACGTCGCGAAGCAGGAGTGCAGGGGTCGAGCTGAAGAAGAAAGGCGACGACTCTGCAGCGCAGTCCCGCGTCCTCATGCTCGAGTAGACGATAGGCGAGATGCCGCGAGAGAACGCTCTCGAGCCGCGAGATGATGGGCAGCAGAGGCATGATCTCGGAGACACTTCGTTGTTGATGGTCGCCGATGGCTCGCGCCCAGTTTTCTCCTCCGAGGCGGAGTAGGAAGGCCTCTAGCTCCGCGCTGGCCCGGCAGCGTCCCCCCTGCAGCCCACCTGCGACGGCCCAGATCGCCTGCGCGCCCGAAGCGGCAAGCAGCGCTTCGAGCTCGGGGGCGAGCTGGCCTGAGGTGCAGGCCGCTGAGACGAGGGCGTGGGCGGTTTCGGGACGGGAAATCGTCGCAATGAACGTAAGCGCAGCGTTGCGCAATGCCGGCTCAGCATGTGCTGCGAGAGCATCTCGACGTGCGCATAA
>CAYSMT010000676.1:0-1770 GCA_964432135.1 uncultured Acidobacteriota bacterium | reverse complement strand
AATGTGGATAGAGCTTGGCATTGTACTCGAAGACCTCGATCGCCCCAGCGATGTCTCCGCCACCAAGGAGCTGATAACCCACGAGATTGACGGTTCCTTCATCAGGTCTGATCGCGTAGGCGTAGCGCTTGGAAAGCCTGGCGTAGTGCGCCTTGATGCCTCTCAGGCCGCCGATGATTCGCCCGGTCTTGGGGTCTCGCGGCAGTCGCCAGCTCTCGAAAGCTTTTCTCAAACCCCAGTAGTGTGAACGCAACACAACCGAGCCATGTGTTTCTTCAGGCATGCGCTTGATCTGCCAGGTAAAGCCTTCGAGGGATTTTGAACTAAGAATGCGCTTGAGACGGTCGAGGGGATCCGGGCGGGGAACGCCCTCAAGCTCGTTGGCCATGGTTACGAAGAGCGTGGCCGGAAGAGCCTTGTGTGTCGCGAAGAAGTGCTCGGCTTGCCGCAGCGGAAGGCCGTCGTCCCAGCGCAAGCTTGGGCTGCAAGAGAGCACGGCATCAAAAAGCTTAGGACGAGTAAAGATAGCGTTGAGGGCGAAGAGGCCACCAAAACTATGGCCGGTAAAGGCGCGGAAGGGCATGCTCCGATAGTGACTGTCGATGTAGGGAATCAGCTCCTTCTCGAAAAAATCAAGAAAGCGATTGGCGCCTCCGCTGCTCGGGAACTCCTGCTGCGAGCCATCGGGCGCGTTCATCGTAGAGCGCGTCGGTGTCAGGTCGCGCGTACGATCCGTGTTGGTCACTCCCACGATGATCACATCCGGCATTAGGCCGTTGTTCACCAGAAAGTCCACCGTGCCCCGGGTGTGCACCAGATGCGCCCCACCGTCGGTCATGTAGAGCACCGGGTAGTGCGCCTGACTTCGCTGGTAGTTCCGCGGAGTCGAAACGAGGACGGTACGCTCCTCGCCGAGGATCTCCGATGACACCTTAATCGTCTCACCGATGGTGATGGGCTCGCCAGCCAAACTACTGACCGAAAGGATGGCGAGCCATAGCAGAATCTGCAGGGTGAGTAAGGAACGCCTCATCGAATCTCCCATCATGGCCCGGCTCGGTCAGCTCCGCAGAGATCCTACCCTGGGCTCCTTCGGCATACGGAAGAGCCCCTGGATGAAACGCATCTTTTTGCAACTTTTTGCAAGTCCACGAAAAGCTCGGACTCGCGCTAGCCGTAGCGTCCCTCGATGTAGTCGGCGGTTTCCTTGCACCGCGGCGTGACGAAGAGCTGGGCCGTATCCGTATGCTCGATGACCTTGCCGAGGAGCATGAAGATGCATTCATCACTCGCGCGGCGGGCCTGGGCCATGTTGTGCGTCACGATCAGCACGGAGTACTCGCCGCGAAGCTGCCAGATGAGCTCCTCGACCGCCTCGGTGCCCTTCGGGTCGAGAGCCGAACAGGGCTCATCCATCAAGAGCACACGTGGCTTAACGGGCAATAGCCGAGCAATGCACAGCTTCTGTTGCTCTTCAAGAGAAAGCGTGACAGCACGCGCGGTGAGACGATCCTTGACCTTGTCCCAGAGCAGCACGGTTCGCAGTGCGTCTTCGACGATGCTCTCGAGCTGATCCCGACTGGCCTTGCGGGCTTGGGGATTGTGAAGGCGGTAACCGAAGAGCACATTGTCCCGGATCGATAGTGGCAGCGGGTTCGGACGCTGAAAAACCATCCCTATCTGCCGCCGGAGCTGTACGACCTCCACACCCTCGGCGAAGATGTCGTGGCCAAGCACCTCGATGCTTCCCGTCGTGCGGACGTAGCCCAG
>CAYSMT010000675.1:0-1771 GCA_964432135.1 uncultured Acidobacteriota bacterium | reverse complement strand
TCCACGCCATGCCTCCCGGGCGGAGGAGATCCCTCGCGCCCGGCGGCAAGAGTACTCCTCGGCGACCGCGGTGGGCCACAACCTGGCCCTCTGGAGGGATCGTGACGCGAGCCAAGGGAACGCCGCGACACTATCGGCCTATAATCTGAAGACCCTTGCGAGAAGGTGCAGTGGAACACCTCATGAAGAATGAGAGATAATGTGGCACGCATGGGGACTTAGTGAGGCGGGGGCGATCTGCTCCGCCGCGGGTTGATGTACGCTCCAGGTCGGCGGCCCTGCCGGCCGGGCCAGATGAGCGCGAAGGAGGTGATAGACGATGGGCTCAGACGACATCTTCGGTTCCCACAGCCACGACGAGAAGCAAAGCTCGGAGCCCGCCGAGGAACTCCGTTACGAGGGCCCGATCACCTTCGACGACGATGAGTTCGACGACGACTTCGACGACTCCGGTGGGAGCAAGGTCTTCATCACCACCGTGGCCATCGCGGCACTGGTCGTCATCATCGTCGCCGTCGCCATCTGGCTCAGCCGCGATCGCACACCGGCTGCCGACGCGTTGGCCGAACTCGGCGCTACGCGCCCTGCCGCCGTGGCCAACGAGACGCCCCTGAGCGACGCAGCCGAGGAGGCCCCCTCCCAAGCCACCGGCACTGCGGCTCCGGAAGAGAGTGCCGCTCTCGACTACCGTGCCGTGCCCGAAAGCAGTGGTCCCGCGCCCGAACGCGCCATTCCCAGCGACGCGGAATACGACACCGAAAGCAAAACCCCAACCAAGACCTTCGCCGGCCACACCACCCCCGCCAAGGATCGCTCTTCCACGGGACGACCCTCGCTGGTCTCTCCACCATCGCTTCCCGAGCCTGAGGTGGCGAGGCTGAGCGAGGTCTCTCGCCTCGCTCTCGCGGGGCAGGTTTGGGAGGCAGCGCAGCTCGGTCAACGCGTCGCGCCTGGTGCTGATCGGGACTGGACACTCCAGGTTCTGTTCGCCTGTCAGAGCGAGACCGTCACGCGGGCCTACAACAAGGGGGACGACGGCCGCCTGATCGTCTACCCCGCGAGCTCGCGAGGCCGGAGCTGCTTCCGGCTGTGTTGGGGCACTTTTCCCGATCGCAGTGCCGCGGAGGCGGCCGTGCGCAACGTCCCCGTGTATTTCCTCGACGCAGGGAAACCACATCCGATCATCAACGTGAAGGCCCGCTGATCCACTGTCACAGGCGCACAGCCCGGCCGCCTGGGCCCGACCGCTCTGCCGGGACGGGTTGTCGTGTCTGTGGAAGATCTCGTCATCGCGCCCCGCCGGATCGCGACGCATATTCGCTCTCATGATACGCCGCCTTCCGATCGCCGCCCGGCTATGCCTGCCCATGCTCTTCTTGCTGCTCAGTGCGCCCGTGGCGTGGGCCGATGTGCTCCATCTCAGAGGCGGAGGCCGGGTCGTCGTGGCCGCATGGTGGGAAGATGCGGGACGGATCTACTACGAGACCGACGCAGGGGTCATCGGCATGGCCCGCGATGAGGTCGTGCGCATCGAGAGCCGCTCCGGCGACGAAACACCGACCTATCGCGGCCAGGCAAGCGCGCATTCCGTTGTGCCCGCTACGCCGACCCGCACACCCGTAGCCCCGGCCCCGCACGCGGACCGGGCCAAGCTACGAGCCACGATCGAGCGTCTCGAGACACAGCGACGACACGCCGGAAGTGATGCGCTGCTCAAGCGCATCACGAGTTCCCTTGCGAACCTCTATGTACTCTTCGCACGGGCGCAACG
>CAYSMT010000674.1:0-1772 GCA_964432135.1 uncultured Acidobacteriota bacterium | reverse complement strand
GCAGGAATCGTTCTATGCGGTCCATGCTTGTTTTATCTGCTCCATGAGGGCGCGATCGGCCTCGATTCCTGCGCCCTTGACGGTCAGATAGCCTCCGATGAGCATGCCGTTGGCCCCGGCTTGAAACGCCTTGAGTTGCTCGTTCGCCAAGGCCGTCTCCCGACCGGCGGCGATCTTGATGACTTGGGTTGGAAGAAGAATGCGAAAGAGGCAGATCGTGCGGATGATCTCTTCGACGGACAGACGCTCGGTCGCTTCCAGGGCGGTGCCCTTGATGGGAATGAGGATATTGATCGGGACCGAATCCACCTCCAGCGCGCTCAGCGTCGTGGCCATGTCGATTCTGTCCTGCCAGGTCTCGCCCATGCCGATGATGCCTCCACTGCACACTTCCAGGCCCGCCTCCTTGGCAGCAGCGATGGTATCCACCCTCTCCTGGAAGTCGTGCGTGGTGACCACTTTGGCGTAAAAGCGTCGAGAGGTCTCGATATTGTGATGGTAACGCGAGAGGCCTGCTGCCTTCAGACGCTGCAATTGCGCCAGGCTCAGCGCCCCCAACGAGCCACACACCGCGATTCCGACCTCCTGCTCGATTCGGTTGATGGCCTCGGCAATGACACCGGCTTCTTCATCGGTGAGCCGGTTCCCGCTGGTAACGATCCCGAATCGCTCGGCGCCGAGGGCCTTGGCCCGGCCGGCGGCTTCGACGATGTGTCCTGCATCTTGGAGTGGATAGACGGCTGTCTCCGTATGGTGTCCGGCCGATTGAGCGCAGAACTTGCAATCCTCGCCGCAGCGCCCCGACCGAGCGTTCAGAATGCTGCACACGTCCAGCCGGTCGCCCGCGTATTGTCTTCTGATCTGGTTCGCCTTTGCGAGAAGCTTCTCTAGCGATTCGTTCAGTAAGGTCTTGGTGATGTCGGTAACCGTATTCATAGAAACCACGATTCTACCATGACGGACAAACTCTTTCCATACAGGTGGGGATCAGTACGCAGTCGCCGATCTCAGGGGGCGACGGAAAACACGACTTCGTTGCCCGAATTGAGTTCGACAGCCTTCTCGAAGTCATGTACGCCGGCTCCCTTCAATTCGAAGCGTTCCAGTGCAAGGTGCCCCTTGACGACCGACAGTTTGACGTCGGTGCCCCGAGCGGTCGGTGTGATCGCGCAGGTGCCCCAGGCGTAGCCGTTGGACCAGAAATAGGTGCCCTTTTTTGGGGTGAACGTCATGGATTTGTCGATGCCCGAATAGTGAAATTCGGTCAACGCCAGTACGGCGGCCCAACTGGCCATGGCGCGGGCGTAATGGTGGCCGCACTCAGCCTCGTCGAAGGGACTACGTTTGCGTCCATCGTATCGGTCGCGGATGTTGCGAATGCATTTGAGGCCCTCGTCGGTCTGGCCTTCGTAGAGCATCCCCACAGCGGCGGTGTACTCGAAGCCGGTCATGACCTCGCTGAAGTACGGAAATGGATTCTTCGGCCGGTCCTTCGGGTAACTGGCCATCAGTAGCACGGACTCACCGTCCAGCGCGAAGCTCCGCATGCAGTTGAAATGGTCGTAGAGGTTGGTTCGATAGTTGTACTTCATAATGCTGCTCAGCGTTCGGCGGACATGGGACGGGTCCACGAGATAGCCCAGACCGCAGACGTGCGCGGTAAACTGACCGACGAGTTGATCGACCAGGCAGCCGGCGCCGAGTTGATAATCGGGTTGGGTCGGATCCTTGGCGCCCATCCCGATCAGCAGGCTGGGAGCGATTTTCGCTTT
>CAYSMT010000673.1:0-1774 GCA_964432135.1 uncultured Acidobacteriota bacterium | reverse complement strand
GCGCGACCGGAAAGCGCCGCGATCAACGCTTGCGCACGAGCAAACCACCGCGGCCCTGGGGTCGCTTCGAAGAAGACCGCGCTCGGCTTGAGATCCCGCCCGTCGATCATTGTGAACAGCTCGCTGACGAAGCCTTCTGGCTGATAGAGCTCCCCGGAAACCCGCACCTCCAGTAGATCCGCGCGCACACGTCCTTCGAGAGCTTCGCAAAAGCTCCGTGCCATCTCGAGATCTTCGAGCCATGGCACCTGAGGCGCTTCGACGGAGATGGGGCGCGACAATAGCGAGAGGCTCCATACATCGGAAGGGGAAGCGAGCTGCCATGCGAGGTCGCGCAGCTCCTCGAGTCGCGCTACGGGGCAGATGAAACGGGACAGTATCCAGCCTTCGCTGCCGGCGCGATAAGCCGCAAAGTTCTGGGCTGCCGTGGCCATGCTCAATCCGGCAGGGGGAAAGAGTCCTGCGTAGTCAATGAGCCCGGTAAGGAAGTGCGTCGTCGCACGGGGCATCTCTCTCCCTTCCGTCGATCCATTTACCGACGATCTTGTCGCATTTTACACGCCACCCTCTACAACGCCACTTCTCCTGACAGCTAGCTCTTCTCGCGAGTTTGCTAGCATTGGGCTCCGAGTTTTTCATATGCGGACTTTTATTTTTCCAGATAAGCTCCTAGACTTGCCGCTATGTCTCAGAAGAAGGTCCTTTTTGTCGTTTTCGATCCGAACTCCAACGGCCCCTCGCGAAGCCATGACATCCTCGCCGCCCTTTGCGCCGATCGAGCAAATGAACTCTCCCGCGTCGAGCTCCTCTACTTCCCGGGCGCCCATCTCCCAGCCGGAGAGCTCGCCGAACGCCTGCGTGGCGCCGGGAGAGGGCCCAAGGTCCGGGCCACCCTTATCCCCGTCGAAAACACCAAGGACAGCGCTGCGCTGCTCTCGCTGCTCTCCGAGCATCTGAGAACCTACGCTTTCCTTCCCGAGCAAGAGCGCTATCTCGTCTTGCTTCCTGAAGGGACACCGATCCTCCAAGCCGTGCTGCTGCAGCTCATCACCTCGCGTAACTTGCCGGCGGAACCGATCGCCCTGCGTGAACGCATCGTCGACCAAGACCTCCGGATGATCGAGATGCGTGTGCTGGAGCTTTCACTGGATAAAGACCCCCGCATGAAGGCGAGGCGCTCCCATGAGCGCCAAGAAGCCGCCTCTTTCCTTCACGGAGGCGTACGCAGTCGCAACCCGGCTTACGGCCGCCTCATTGCAAGCATCGAGAGGGCGGCGCTCAGCCCGGGCAATGCGATTCTGCTCTGCGGAGAGGCAGGAACGGGCAAAGCACGCCTTGCGCGGCGGATCTTCGAACTACGCCGCGTACGCGACCACCTGCGTGGCGCCTTCATCTCGACAACAGGCTTCGTCCTCACGGGACCTGCGGGGCTCGCAACCCTGCTCGGACACGCCGGAGAAAATACCCCCGGAGGGCTCTTCGCTGGTGCGGATGGCGGCGTACTCTTCATCGACGACATGGATCGCGCCGCACTTGAGCACCAGGCGATGATTCTGCGCGCGCTCGAAGAACACCTCTACCTGCCTCTCGGGGCCGGTGACGACGTCAACACGAACTTCCAACTCATCGCCGCGAGCCATGCCGATCTCGAACGCCTTGTCGACGAGGGTAAGCTCCTGCCTGAGCTCCTTGCCAAGCTGGCCACCTGGCGCTTCGAGCTACCGCCCTTGCGGAAACGCCCCGAGGACCTCGAGGCGAGTCTCGATTTTCTCCT
>CAYSMT010000672.1:0-1783 GCA_964432135.1 uncultured Acidobacteriota bacterium | reverse complement strand
CTCCTTGAGCGGGCGTAGCGCAGTGGGGAGAGCATCAGCTTCCCAAGCTGAGGGTCGCCGGTTCGAACCCGGTCGCCCGCTCCAGTAACCCGAGACAAATCAATACATTACAAGGGCCTCCCGGCGGAAGCTTTGCGGCGGTGTTTTTGGGTTTGGCCGGGGTGGTCGGTCTGGTGGTCGGTGAACTGGGGTTGCTGATAGACTCGGCGCATCGCCGACTTGATCACGGCGACCAGAAGGGTATAGGCCCGTCTCGTGCGCGCAGGCATGGGGCGGGCCGCTTTGTGTCTGGAGGGGGGCGGGTCGGATCTCCAGAGGGTTGCGGAGTCGTACCGCGGCGAACTTTCGCGCGTGTGTCGTCAGATTTTGGCAAGGGGGTGTTGACGGTGGCTTCTGGCGTGGGATACACTGTATCCCGCCAGTTCAATGATACCCTGAGGAGCCCCAACATGGCTGAGAGTCAAGCAAGGCTTTACACATTGCAACACCTCGCGAAAGCGCTCGAGACGGATCACAGGTCGATCCGCGCGCTATTCCGGCATGGCGGCACACAAACGAACTTCCTGCGCTCAATCGCAGCGCTGGGAGCTGGTACCGGAACACATTTCTACACCTTCGAGCAGTTGGCGATGGCTGGGGCTCTCTACGTTCTCGGGGGCGCGGTTCGCCGAGGAACGCGGGAGGAGGCGATGAACTTCGCCTCGAGCCCACGATTCAAACGGCGGCTCCGCGAAGCCCTTACGGGGCGATCGAGGCTCTACCTCGTGGTTCTACCGGAGGGCGGACTTGAGTTCCCGCGTGTGCTCGAAGAAGAGAGGTGGAAGGAACTCACGTTTGATCTCGGACATTTCGCGCAAAAGCTCCAAGCGGCGCTGGAAGCTGAGGATGGCCATGTCACAGCTTGAGGTGCCCCGCGATCGCATCTCATTCCGCGTCCGCGAGATCGCGGAACTATTTGGGATCGGACCATCGAAGATCCGGGCAGCGATTCGAAGCGGTGCGCTGCAGGCACTCAAACTGGACTCGACCGTGATTGTGCCGCGTGAGGCATTGGTCGCCTGGTTGAGCCGCGCCGAGACGTTTGGATCGAAGGAGATCGGGCGGACGTGAGCAAGGGACCCTCCGCCTACGCGAGAATCGCCGCACGCGTGCTCCCTCCGAAGGGAGTGGAAAACCGCTGCGAGCTCTCTCCGACGGAGCGGCTGGTCGCGCTGGCAATCGCCAGCCATTTCGGAGATCAAGAAAAATGCTGGCCTGGGTACTGGCTGATTGAAAGCGTTGCTTCGCCTTCTTTTCCGGGCAATGAAAGATAATGCGCTCGAGCTCTGGCGTCTTCTCGAGCGCGGAGCCCGAGAGTTCCGGCGGATCGTCCTTGAGGATCGCCGCTGCTGTTTCCGCGGCGGTGCCCTTGTGAAAGGGGTTGCCACCCGTGAGCATTTCATGCAGCACGCATCCGAGCGCAAAGATGTCGCTGCGGTGATCCGCGGGTTCGGCGCGTAGCTGCCCTGGGCTCATATAGCCCGCGCCGTGCCCATGACGGCGCCCGCTTCCGTTATTGTGGAGGATAAGGTCATCGTCTCTGGCTCCGGTAACGCTTCTTGCTGGACCTTGGCCAGGCCGAGGTCCAGCACCTTGACCTGACCCTCCGTCGTGAGGAAGACGTTTTCGGGCTTCCCCGAGTTCGAAAACCTGGAGGATATTGGGGTGGGAGAGCCGGGCCAGGAGCTTGGCCTCGCGTTCGAAGCGCCGCCTCCGATCCGAGTCGTTGGCCCGTTCGTCGGGC
>CAYSMT010000671.1:0-1788 GCA_964432135.1 uncultured Acidobacteriota bacterium | reverse complement strand
CAACGGTCTCCAGGTCGAGGGGGCGCGGGAGGTCTCTCGCCTCGCCTTAGGGGTCACGGCCTGCCAGGCCTTGATCGAGAAGGCGCGGGACTGGCAAGCGGATGCGCTGCTGGTTCACCATGGCATCTTCTGGGGCTCTCCGGGAGGAGTACGTATCGAAGGCGCGCTGCGCCAGCGTCTGGCTCTCTTATTGAGCAGCAACATGTCGCTGTTGGCCTACCATCTTCCCCTCGATCGACACCCCAGCGTCGGTAACAACGCCATCCTTGCGCGGAAGCTGGGCGCAACGCGGGTCACGCCCGCCTTCCCGCATGGGGGAACACCGCTCGGTCTGAGCTGCGAGATCGATCCTGGCGTTCGTTCGGCCGATTTTTTCGAGCGCATCGCTCGTGTTGTCTGTCGTGATCCCCTCGTCGTTCCTGGAGGAGCGCCGGAGATCCGGTGCTTCGGCGTGGTGACGGGTCGGGATCCAGCCGCTCTCGCGACCGCGGCGCGCATGGGGCTCGACGCCTTCGTGACCGGCGAGGCCAGTGAGAGTGTCGTGCATCTCGCACGAGAGGAGGGAATCCACCTCATTGCCGCCGGGCATCACGCGACCGAGCGCTTTGGCGTCCAGGCCCTCGGAGAACTCTTGGCGCGCCGCTTCGAGCTCGAGACCTGCTTTTTTGACATTGGAAATCCCGTCTGAGGTCACCTCGCTCGCACCTTCCTGATCATCCTCGAGCCGATGGCACCATCTGCGGATAATGCGACACAAGTAACTAAGAACTGTTCGCGCTTTAAGATTTCCTATCAGCTTTGCATGAGTGGTTATACTACAGGCTCTCGATAGGCGAATCATGAGACGCTTTTTCCCCCGTCAACCCCCTCGTTGGCTCATCGCACAGAGCTTTTGCGGGGCTGCGTCACGATGTTGCGCGGATGCGCAGCGTGCGTTCCGGGACTATCGCTTGCTCCCGTTCCTCATGGCGCTCGTCGTTGTCCTTGCCGCGAGCGCCTGTGCGTTGATCGAGAAGCCCGGGCCGCAGGAGGTCGTCGCCGAATTCTGCAAGCAGGACTTGCTCGGGGCGCGGATCGTCTCGGGTGGTCAGGGAAAGATCGCTGATTACGTCGGCTGGGGGCCGGAGCCGGATTGGTCCAAGGTCTTCGTCATCGCGGGGTACCGAGTCAGCCCCTCCAAGCGTCTCGGTGAGATGGCCGAAGTGAAAGTGACCTACGAGGTGCGCGGCGTGCTCGAGGGAAGGCGGTGGCAGTCCTGGTCGGAGGGAAAAGGCCGGCGCCGCCGGCTCGTACTGCCCACCGAGGTAACTTTTCGTTTGGCATCGACCCCCCGTGGGAACTGGGTCATCATCGAGCCTCAGCTTCCACCCCACATCTCGCTCGCCTATGTCGGAGAGCACATTCCAATCGACGAGATCGGACCCTGATGATGCCTCCAAAAGCTCTGTTTGTTCTCTACGTTTCGAATCAGGATCGTGCGACACTCTTCTACGCCGCGCTTCTCGAGTGTGAGCCGACTCTCTTCGTACCGGGAATGACGGAGTTCGCACTCGAAGGAAACGCCGCCCTCGGCCTGATGCCCGAGGCGGGAATCAAGCGCTTGCTCGGCGAGGCGCTGCCTGATCCTGCGCAGGCGCGGGGTACGCCCCGCGCCGAGCTCTACCTGCGTGTCGAGGATGCTGCGGCGTTCCTTCGGCGAGCCGTCGATGCGGGTGCCCGCGTGCTCAGCCCACTCCAGGAGCGGGATTGGGGCGAGACGGTCGCCTATGCCCTCGATCCGGACGGGCA
>CAYSMT010000670.1:0-1792 GCA_964432135.1 uncultured Acidobacteriota bacterium | reverse complement strand
CGGATGTCGGCGTTCGATGCGTCCGCATAGCGCTGAACATTGCGACGCATTAGGGACAGATCCCGAACGATCTCCGCGATATCTCGGCAGACAACGCGCAGGTCACTGACCTGGCGAGACTGCGCCTCGGAGAGCTTGAGCTCCGCACGAACGCGCGTTGCCGTGGCCACGATCTCGTTATAAAGGGTTTTGATCCGCCGATAGTACATCGGCATGACGTCGATCTCGAAGCGGCCGTCGCTCCGATGGACAATGGCCTCGATCCGCCGATCGGAACGAACATCCTCGCGATGAAGGTTGAGCCCGTGAGCGACTATCTCGAAGGCGTTGTCGAACAAATGCCCCGTTTCCTTGCGCAGCACTTCGACGGCACTGTCCGCATACTGCAGCGCGGCCTCGTTGAGGTAGAGTGGCCGCTCCTGGTCTTCCTCCGTCGAACCCCGAATGACGCGATCGAGCAAACGCACGAGCCAGGGGATCGCCGGCATCATGACGATGACGCCGAGAAGGTTGAACAGCGTGTGAAATACGGCAAGCTTGAGGGTCCAGTCGTCACCCGCGATCCCGACGAAACGAGAGATTTCATCGACGAGCCAGCGGAAGGGGCTAATCATCACGATGGCGATCAGAGCGGTCACCGCATTGAAGATCAGATGTGCAGCCGCGAGGCGGCGCCCTGCGATATTCGATCCAAGTGAGCCGAGAATCGCCGTGATGGTCGTCCCGATGTTGGCACCTATCGCCAGCGCCAACGCATTCTCATAGCTGATCTGGCCCGCGGCGAGCCCGGCGATGATGAGCATCAGCGTCGCATGGCTCGACTGCATGATCACCGTGGCAGCAACACCGATGGCCGCGAAGAGGAACAGACCCGGATAGCCCGGCACGCCGTAGGCAGCCAAGTCGATGCTTTGGCGAAAGGCCTCGAAGCCCTCCTTCATGTAGGCAATGCCTAAAAAAAGGAAGCCGAGCCCGGCGAGAATTCTCCCGGCACCCCGATAGCTCTTGCGACTCTGGAAGATCAGGAGTAGGCCAAAGACGAGCATCGGCATTGCGTAGGCCGAGATCTTGACCTTCACGCCGAAAGCCGCCATCAGCCACGCCCCTGTCGTCGTTCCGATGTTGGCACCGAAGATGATGCCAATGCCCGCGGGGAGGCCGATCAGTCCCGCGCTAAGGAAGGAGATCGTGATCACCGAAACCAACGAGCTCGACTGCATCAAAGCCGTCGTCACGAAACCGAAAAGCTGGCTCTTCCAAAGCCTGTCGGTCGACAGCTTGAGCACGCGCTCGAGTACGCCGCCTGTGAAGGCCGTGAATCCCTCCTCCAAAAAGCCCATTCCGAAGAGGAAAATGGCAACACCGGCCGCGATGGTCTTGACGTTGGGGCTCGTCCAGAACACGACGCCAAGCCCAGCGCACAATGCGAGAAGCAGCCAGCGCTTGAGAAGGTGGTAGCGCCGCATGAGGTTCCCGAGGGCCCTGCGGCGGTCACCGGCCTCTCCCCGCTTGGCCTCGTCCTCGAGTGTCTGGGGGGGGTCTCCGGCCCCCTCAGTTTGGCTATGAACTCGTTCCATCTCGCTCTCCTCAAGGGAGGCTGGTGTCAGAGGACGGGTCGTAACCCGGCATGAGACCGCCTAGCGAAGATGAGGAAGCTAGCACGAAGGCGCAACACCCCCTCCCGAAGTACAGATGAAAGGCGGCGGCCGGACCCGTATACTCCGCGCCTCGATTTCAGAAGGGAGCGACCGCGCGATGAAACGCTTTCTCTCCGGCGTCCAGCCCACTGGCA
>CAYSMT010000669.1:0-1796 GCA_964432135.1 uncultured Acidobacteriota bacterium | reverse complement strand
TGGACTGCCGTCGTGGGAGTGAACACAGAAACGAGCTTTTCGAGCGTTTGCCAGGTACGGGCGAGCGATCGGTGCACCTCAACGTGGGTGTCATCCGAGGAGGGGACTGGCCATCCACCGTGCCGGGTTACGCCGTCATCGAGTGCCGACTTTCTTATTTGCCAGGAGAAGAAGAGCAGGAGGTCATGGAGGCCGTTGCGACCGCGGTCGGCTCCGCACAAAGCCCGTGGCTCGAATCTCATGCGCCCGTGATTGAGTGGTTTGGGTGGCGCGCCCGTCCCTGGCTACAAGATGAATCCCACGCCATCGTCGCGACCCTGAGGGCAGCGGCATCACTCGAATGTGGAAGACCTCTTGCTGCAGCAGCGGACACGGCGGGACTCGATGCGCGTTTCGCAGGTGAGTTCGGCATCCCTTGTGTCGTCTTCGGTCCAGACGGAGAAGGGATCCACGGCATAGACGAGTTTGTCTATCTCGACTCTGTGCGCATCGTTGCTCGTACTGTACTTCGCACAATCATCGCTTGGCAATATGGCAACAGAGAGTCGTAGAAGTGAAACATGGCGAGGCAAGCCGGGCGGTGAGGGCTCTATCTAGGGTCAAAACCAGCTCACCACTGGAATACGACTCGGCAGAGATGGCAACCCGCAAATTACCATGCAGAAAACGAGGTCGAGAGTAGAATTGTCATTAGAAGCTTTGCCTTAATTCGTAAAGTCGCTCTTGCGGTCATTTCCTACTGTCAGCCACCTTTTCACGAAGGTGGCCCCTTTCCAGCGGTGACGGTTCCATCTTCTTCGGGACCCGATCCCGTGTCGCTTTAATATTCGTTGACGCGGGGTGCGGAACCGTTCTGTTTTCTGCTCTTGGCGTTGTGACGCCGTATACTCCGCTACGAGAAGGAGGATCGTCGTGCCGGCGTCGTCCTCGGGCAGAATCGGTTCAGAAGGGGCTCTGCAGAAGCTGCAGCTCTCCTCGCCACCTCGGGAAGACGAGGTCGCCGAGCTGCATCGCATATTAACGCAGTCAGTTGCGCGGATTTGTCCCCGCTGGCTCGTCGATCATGCCGAAGACATCACCCACAATGCCGTGATGCAGCTCCTGGGATCCCTTGAGAAGAGTGGGGGAACGCGCGAGTTTTCCTCGATCTACCTGCGGAAGGCAGCTCACGGTGCCTTGGTTGACGAGATCCGCCGGCGCTGCCGCCGAAAGGAGGATGCGATGTCGGAGGGCCTGGCTCGCGACGTGCGTGCCGAGGCGATTGACGACCCGGAGCGGATCCATTCCGCGGCCGAGATTGGGCATGGAATCGCGGTTTGTCTCGCTCGGTTGATCGAATCGCGGCGCCTCGCCGTGACGCTCTTCCTCCGTGGTTGCTCCGTGCCGGAAGCCGCGAGGAGACTGGGGTGGTCGGCGAAGAAGACAGAACATCTCCTTCGTCGTGGACTTGCCAGTTTGAGGGAGTGCTTGGCTCGCAAAGGGTTCGAGCCATGAGCGCTGGCGATCCGTCGGCAGGTCGACTCCGTGAGCTCGTAGCCGAGCTGGGCGACCTTAAGGGACATGGAGAGGATTGCCCTGCGGCCGAGCTGATCTGGAACTCGGCTTGTGAGCAGCTTAGCGCTGCCGAGAATCGCGCTGTGATCCTCCATCTCGGCGAGTGCCCCGCATGTGGTCTGAGCTGGGAGCTGGCGCGGGACCTGGCCCCTCGGGTTGCTGTGCCAGCGGTCGGGGCGCATGGGCGGTCTTGGTGGCTGGCCCTCACGGCGGCTGTCGGCATCGCTGTAGTGGCGGCGACT
>CAYSMT010000668.1:0-1806 GCA_964432135.1 uncultured Acidobacteriota bacterium | reverse complement strand
TGCCTCCAAAGGTGTCCGTGATCTCGTCGCTGCGGGGTCGTCTGATCTCTTGCGAGTCCTCCGGATAGTCGAGCGTTCGGTTAGAATAACCCGCCTGAACTCCCCAGATCGATCCGAGGAAGGCTTCGATACGCACGGCCTTGAAGGTGTCCTCGAAGTAAAAGTTGTTTTCGTAAGCGGAGAAGCGTGCGTTGAGCTTGTAGTCGAGGTAGATCCTCGTGCGGCGAGCGGGACGGTAGACAAGCTGGGTGTCGCTGACCGTGCCGTCGAAGGGGATCTTCGCCGAGTTCGGGTTCTTGCTCTTGAGTTCGGCGCGACCGATGCGCAGCCTGCCCGAGAGGAAGGCCGTCGGCCGGAACTCGAGACCTACGGTCGTGCGGACCTCCTGAACTCGATCGTCCACCTCGCGGCCGAGGAAGATGTCATCGCGTTGTCGATACTCGACGAGAAAGCGTGTTTTGCCGAAGGGGCGCCAGCCGAGCTCCCCCGCGATTTCGTCGGTATCTCGGTCGAGGGCCACCTGCAGGTTGACACGATCGAGGGTGCCGTCACCATCCTGGTCGATGAAGTAAACCGAGTCGGTGTCCTTGTACCGGTAGCGCGAGCTCCGGATGCGCACGAGCAGGTCCGTTTTCGCGCCCACGAAAAAACGTACCCGCTCCTCGAGATAGGTCGTGTTCATGCGCGTGCGCTCGTCGATCTCCGAGTTGGGTCGAAAGCGTCGTGTTTTCCAAGCTCCCTCGGCCGTGAAAAGCAACGGGCCGAGCAGGGCGTCAAACTGCCCCTTGAAGGAGTTGTCGGCGTGGTTGAGATCGGAGTGAGAGAGGAAGATCTCGCCGTCGAGTTCATCATGGAGTGTGAGCGCGAAGCGGCGTCCAAAGTTGGTTTGGGCGTGAATCTCCGGGCCGAGCTTGACGACGAAATCCGTCTCCTTCTTTGGGACCTGCACGCCGGGGATCGCGTCGGGAACGAGGAAGACGTTGTCGTCGTAGCCGATATTCCGGATCTGGAAGACCGTGTCGACCATGAACGGCCCCCAGCGCCTGGCGTCAAGAAGCTGAGGGAAGGGCTGATCCCTTGTGGGGGTCTGCCCGAGCGCGCCGGAGGCCAGCAGCAGCCCAGCCGCCAAAACGCCCACGAGACAACGGCTCGCAAGGCGCAAGCGCCCGTCAGTAGACAGCATCGCAACCCTCCAGCGGGTCCGCAACGACCCACAGCGGCGTAGTCTAGCTCGAATTCTCGCGAGCTCCACAACCACTATCTTGGTGAGAGCAGAGGTCTTGATGCCATGAAGGCGGAGGTCATGCGTCGTTCTGAGCCGTCAGCGATGCGCAAAGGACGCAAGAAAGCCCGCCGGAGGCGGGCTCTCTCATGCGAGCCAGTTGTCCGAAAAGAGCCTGCGTCCCCGAGCTTTCTGGGGCGCCTACGGCTGATGAGGGCTCAGTTCTTCGCGCTCCGGGTCGTCATCGGTCATCTTGTCGCCGAGGAACGCGATGATGATCGCGCCACCGGCGAGCGCGATGGAGGCGCCCACCGGACCCGAGAGCCATCCGGAGGCCTGCGCCGGTGCGAGCTGGTTCTCTCCTGGCAGAGCGAGGGCGATGTTCGCTTGACCGGCCTGGGTTGTCAGCGGTGCCGTGGCCAGAGGCGTGCCAGCGGTATCGAACATGACGAGCAGATAGGAACCGGCGGGGACGTCCGCGATGCGGAAGCGGCCCTGAGCGTCGGTCTCTCCCTCGGCCAGGGGCTTTTCTGCGCCCTTGGCGAAGACCTGCACCGAGACGTCCGCGACAGGCGTCCGGAAGT
>CAYSMT010000667.1:0-1807 GCA_964432135.1 uncultured Acidobacteriota bacterium | reverse complement strand
CCCCTCGGGGGCTTCGCGGTCGAGCTCGTCGGGAAAGAGCCGGATCTTGCCATCGGGAGTGTTCGGAAAGGCGTCGACAAAGCTCACCGCTTCTGCACCGCCGGGAGCGGTGGCCACGCCAGGATCCTGTAACTCGGTGGCGATGCGCATCATCTCGTCCTGGTGGGCGCTCATCAGAAGAGCGTGGCTGATCTCGGCGACACTCTCCGGATCGTCCGCTTGTGCGACGCCCGTACGCCGGCACAGCTCGGCGAAGATCTCGAGATTAGAGCGAGCTTCGCCGAGGGGCGGGATGACGGCAGTGGCGAGGTTAAATGTTCCGGCTCCGTAGCTTACGCGCAGCTCAGAACGCTCGAGGAAGGTCGGAGCGGGGAGCAGGACATCCGCGTAGCGGGCCGTGTCCGTGAGAACCTGCTCGTGGACGACGGTGAACAGGTCTTCGCGCTCAAGGCCGGCGAGGATCTTCTGCTGATCAGGAATCGTCGCCAGGGGATTCGCGTTGTAGATGAACAGGAGCTTAACGGACTCACGGTCCTTCCAGGCGAGGGCCTCGCCGAGGCGATTCATGTTGACACTTCGAGTTTCTCCCCAGTTCGCTCTCGCAGCCTGTGCACCGCGATAGTGCCAGGCGCCGGATTGGCTCATCGTGAAGCCCCCGCCGCGTACGCCGAACTTTCCGCCGACGGCAGGTAGAGCAAGGATCGCCGCGACGGCCGAACCGCCGTTGCGGTTGCGTTCGACACCCCAGCCACAACGGATGACGGCGGGGGAGCTCTCCGCATACCAGCGCGCAAAGGTCTCGATCTCTTCGACGGACAGCTTCGCGACCCTTGCGGCGAGCTCGGGTGTCCAGCCGGATGCCATGCGACACAGCGCATCGACCCCGCAGGCATGTTTTTCGAGGAAAGCTTTGTCTGCGGCACCACTTTCGAAGAGGTGGTGGATTACGCTCAAAGCGAGCGGCAGGTCGGTGCCAGGTTGTGGGGCGATGTGCAGATCGGCTTGGGCGGCGAGCTTCGTTCGCCGAGGGTCGATGACGACGAGGCGCGCCCCCTGGTCGCGAGCCTCGCGGATCGGCTGGAGCAGGTGGATGCCGGACACCGCCGGATTGGCACCCCAGATGACAATCAGCTGCGCGTGGCGATACGCGCTCAGGGCAACCCCGGGCATCTTGCCGTACATGCCGCGATGCGCGGCGCCTGAGGGCGCGGCGCAGACGGTGCGCAGCAGTCGCGAGGCGCCGAGGCGTGCGAACAGACGCAGATCTGTCACCTCCTGGGAGAGCAAACCGTTCGAGCCTCCGTACGAGAAAGGAAGAATGGCTTGGCCGCCGTGAGCGTCTCGGGTCTCGACCAGGCGGTGCGCGACGAGGGTGAGCGCCTCATCCCAACTCACCTCCTCAAAGACGCCCTCGCCCTTTGGGCCCCGGCGCAGGGCGGGGCGCAGAATGCGCTCTGGCGAATAGAGATGGCGCTGGAAGGAGCGAAGCTTGCCGCATATCAGCCCTGCCGTGAGAGGGTTTCGTGTGTCACCGTCGATGCGCTCGACGCGCCCGTTACGAACTTCGACCTTGAGGCTGCACCCATCTGGGCAGTCGAGCGGGCACATGCTCTCATGGAGACCGTCGCGGGGCTGAATAGGAAGCTCGCGGGAAAGAGGGGGCATCGGCTGCTCTCCGTTGATGGCGGCGTCGCCCGTCGACGCGCTCCCGCCAGTCTAAATCACATGTGAGGTGAGCCCTCAACGGTGCGGCCGCAACCCCGTGGCTGCGTTAGGGATCCCCCCTCTCTTCCCGCATCCGGGACGG
>CAYSMT010000666.1:0-1811 GCA_964432135.1 uncultured Acidobacteriota bacterium | reverse complement strand
GATACCGGCCTCGCGAATCTCGGCCAGTCTTTCTGCGCTGACGAGTTCGTTGGTCTCGATCAGTAGCTCACCGGTCTCCGGGTGCACGACCGGCTCGAGAGCCACCGCGCCGGAGAACTCCTCCTCCGAGACCGGAACGTAGGCCACGCCGGCATCCTCGAGCCGCCGCAGGTTCGCCTTGCGGATCTTGATCCCCTTGCGGAGCAGGGTCTTTCCCGCCTCGCTCTGGATGGCCTTGAGCGAACGACGCTGCAGCAGGCCGGGACCAACGCCCCAGAGAATATGCCCCTCCTCGAGCAACACCTCGGTAGGCGCGTAGAACTCGCGAAGGATCTCCTCGTCCGATGACAGCCCGAGGGCGCGCAGGAACACCGTGCCCGGGAATTTGCGTTTACGGTCGATGCGCACGTGGAGGATCTGCTTCTGGTCGTACTCGAACTCCACCCACGCTCCGCGATAAGGAATGATCTTCGCCGTCCAAGAAATGCGGTCGGAGGACTGGAAGAAAACACCCGGAGAGCGATGAAGCTGGGAGACGATGACCCGCTCGGTCCCGTTGATGACGAAGGTTCCGTCGCGGGTGAGCATCGGAACTTCACCGAAGTAGACCTCCTGCTCCTTGATGTCCCGAATCGAACGCTGACCGGTGTCGACGTCTTTGTCGTAGGTTACGAGGTGAATCGTGACCTTAAGCGGAACATTGAAACTCATGCCCCGCGCCTGACACTCCTCCATCGAGTACTTGAACTTCAAGCCGACGGGCTCACCGCACTCCTCGCAAATTTCGAGGGTGTTGGGATTGGCCTCGCCACAGGAGGGGCAGTGATGCACGCTCTCCTTCGGATTGCGCGCAATGAAGGGCTGGCCGCAATTGCAGCAATTCAAGCGCAAACGCTCGATGCCCTGGAGCGCCTCGCACTTGCACGACCAAAGACCCATCGAGTAACCGATGAACTCCAGGCTGCAGGTCTGGCGGAAGTCCACGATGGGGAAGATCGACTTGAACACGGCCTGCAAGCCGACGTCCTCCCGATCCTCAGGGGCCGTGTACATCTGGAGGAAACGCTCGTAAGAACGCTTCTGAACCTCGATCAGGTTCGGAATCCGGATGCTGGTAGGGATCTTCGAGAAATCGTGCCGCGTACGCGGCTCCTTCTCGGCAGTTGCCATCAGAGCCCACCCTCTCTAGAGCTAACAGAACTCGGGACACGCTCGCGACTGGCACGATCATCGAGCGCAGTCGGCGAGCAAGGCGAATCCGGGAAACTGCGACCTAAGGCGCAAGCTCCCGGCCATGGACGCAGCGCAGAGACGCAAAGCCCCTTCCCCGCCAATGACGGGGCAGGGGTCTGCCTCCCTGTTGCGCGCGTCGGCACAGTTGAGTCGAGAGGACCGCCGAAGCGCTACTTGATCTCCACGTTCGCGCCGGCTTCCTCGAACTTCTTCTTGATCTCCTCCGCCTCGTCCTTGGTCACACCTTCCTTGATGACCTTCGGAGCGGACTCGACGACCTCCTTGGCCTCCTTCAGCCCGAGGCTCGTCAGCTCGCGGACGACCTTGATCACATTGATCTTCTTCGGACCGATGGTGGTCAGCTCGACGTCGAACTCGGTCTTCTCCTCGGCGGCCTCGGCGGCGCCGGCACCGGCGACGGCGGCGACCGCGACGGGAGCCGCTGCGGAGACGCCCCACTTCTCTTCGAGCATCTTGACGAGGTTCGCGGCCTCCATCACGGACAGCTCGCTGAGGGAATCTGCAATCTGGTTGAGGTCTGCAGCCATGTCGTTCTAGCTCCTTACAGGGTCAGGCCT
>CAYSMT010000665.1:0-1816 GCA_964432135.1 uncultured Acidobacteriota bacterium | reverse complement strand
GACCTTGTTGCGAATCCTCGCCGGGGAGGAGCCTCCCAGTCGGGGACGCCGTCTCCCCGCACCCGGTCTCATCATCGGCCGCTTCGCTCAGCATCAGCTCGAGACGATGGATGCGACGCGCAGCGTGCTTTCTGAGCTCGAAGCGGCGGCGCCGCTCATCAAGCCTGAACAGCTACGCCGTGTGCTCGGCTCTCTCGGGTTGCGCGAGCATCATGTTTCGCGTCCCGTAGGCACGCTCTCGGGCGGCGAGCGCGCTCGTTTGGCGCTGGCTCGTCTGCTGCTCAATCCCTGCCACCTCCTGTTGCTCGACGAGCCGACGAACCACCTCGATTTACCGCTGCGCGAGGCACTCGAAGAGGCGTTGCTCGCATGGGAAGGTACACTGCTGGTCGTTAGCCACGACCGCGCCTTCCTTTCCCGGCTGACAACGGCGAGCCTGATCGTCGAGGACCAGCGCCTCGAGCGCCTCGATGGCGGCTGGCAAGCTTGGCTCGCCTGGCGCTCACAGCGTCGTGCCGCGGTCCGCCCCGGGCCGGCCGGTGTGGCAGAGCCGGTTCACGAGAAGTCGCGCCAGGGTCGCCGCGAGCGGGCTGCGGCGCTTCAGGAACGCAACCGTCGCCTCCGGCCGCTTCGAGAGGAGGTCACGCGTCTCGAGATGGGGATCGAACAGGTAGAAGCCCGCCTGGCTGCCATCGATGCGGAGCTCGCTGACCCGGTCGCGCACGCCGATGGGGCTCGGATGCGGGTCCTTGGGCAGCGGCGTGAGGAGGCTTGTGTGCGCCTCGCCCAGCTTGAGGAGCATTGGAGTAGCGCTGCCGAGCGCCTGGAAGAAGAGAAAAGGCACGGCGAGCGATAGCTCGGCGCGCGTTTTGCATGCGCACGCCGCGGGCTCCGCCCGAGGAGAGCGCGTTGTGCTGGAATGAGATTTCGATTTGCCCCACGGCCCGCTCCCTGTCTAGATTAGACCTTGGCCGGATTTGCCCGGCGAAGTTCGGGAGAAGCCTGCTTCACCCGGCCCGGGGCGCCCGGGCGGAGAGACGCTGATGACGCGAGTGTGCTGGATCTGGTTGGCTGTGGCTCTGGTGAGCTTCCTGTCGATGGGCCTGTCTGCGGCCGAAGCTCCGAGCGGGTTATGGGCCGCAAGCGCTGGCGTCGTTCAGTCGGGTGACGGCGATGCGCCGATTACGGGCGACCTCGGTTTTGAGGCGGCGGCTTGGCGAGTCGTTTCTGAGCACTTTGACGTAGGCGTTCGTATTTCGTCGGTATCGTTCGCTTCTTCGGGACTCAAATTCCCGGAAGAGCCTGGGCTCCGTCCCGGAGACGGGACGGTGGCGATCGCTGACTTGGCCTTTCGTTGGTATCCCCTCGGCTCGGAGGGGCGCTTGTTCCCCTTTGCGGGTGTGAGCGCCGGCGTCGTCTTTGCCGACAGCTTCAGCGCCGATAAACGAGTCATTCCCGATCTCGGCATCGTCTTCGACACGGACTGGACTGTGGATTCGATCGGCTATGGTGCGGAGATCGGCTTGCGCTATGACTTCCCGGGAGAACGCTGGTTCGTCGAAGGCGGCCTGCGCTACTCCCTCCTCGGCGCAGAAAGTACAGGCACTCTCGAAGTTGTTCCGACGATTACGAGATCGAGATCGGTGGCTACGGGTCTCGACTCCTATCGCCTCGCGCTCCACATCGGCCGGTATTTCTAGGAGAGATGAAGATGCGCACCGATTTCCCTCGATTTTGGTCTCTGACAGCCGCCGTGCTGTGCCTTTTTTCGGTGGGCGCCCTTCCCAGCAGCGCGACGGATACGCGCGCTCCACGC
>CAYSMT010000664.1:0-1825 GCA_964432135.1 uncultured Acidobacteriota bacterium | reverse complement strand
AAGGGCCATCTCCCGCGCGATGCCGCTGAGCTGGTCGATCTTTCCGAAGCTTTCGAGGGCTACGGAGACGACCTGGGGATCATCGTCTCGGGAGAGACGGGCCAGCAGGTGTTGGGCCTTGATCGGCTCCAGCCGAGCTGCGGCTCGTGCTGCGGCGACTCGCTCCAGGGGCACGATGCTTCGCGCCCACTCGGCGACGACCGGAGCGTCAAAGTCACGATGGGTTGCTGCCTTGAGCAGGGCCGCAGAGCGCACACTAAGGGAACGGTCGGCGAGCGCTGTTTTCAGCAGCCCGGTAGTGGGTGTTGCGGCGAGGATCGCGGCGCGGCGGAGGTGGTAGTCCGCGGGGCTTTCGTCCCGGATCGCGGCGCGGGCGAGGGCCTTCTCGGCGCCTTTGCCCGCGAGGGCCTTCGCGGCCTCGGTGGCTACGAAGATGTTTGGGTCTTCGAGTAGTGCCGGAAAACGCTCGCGAATGATTCGATCGGCTCCCATCCGGGCCAGCCCGCGCAGGGCGAACAAGCGAGTGTGCTCATCGGGTGCTTCGAGCGCCTTGGCAAGGGGCTCCTCGCGGTCGGGCAGGTCGATCTCGGCTAGGGCATATATGGCGCGCCATGCGCTCTCGGGGTTGTTCTCCTCCCGGGCGGACAGGGCTACCAGGGCGGAGCGCATGAGGTCATGCTCGTCGTCGGTCAGCTCCGGTGCGGGTTGCGCACGTCGCCCCGCAAGGCGGCTCAGGGCAAGCGCCGCGGCGCCGCGTACCTCGGGTGCCTCGTCGGCGAGAGCCGGTACAAGTTCTTCGATCGCTTTGATCCGGCCAAGCTTGCCAAGTGCCGTGGCGGCCTGCTGTCGGCGCTCCGGGTCGGCATCATGAAGCTGAGCCTCGAGGATATCCAACGACTCCGGCGCCCCGATCTGACCGAGAGCGAAGATCTGCTCGATCGCAGCGACGTCATCCGTCTCTGCCTCGAGCGCAGCTTCGAGTATGCCTGCCAGGCTCGCGCTGCGGACCCGGCCCGCGCCTCGGGCCGCGCGGGCGCGTACGGAGGCATCGTCGTAGCGCAGCAGGTCTTCCCATTCCATCGGATCGGTCTCGCGCAGATCCTCCCGATCGGTGATGTCCTGAAAGGCGCATTCACAGGGGTCTTGTTGGCAGCTCCAGGATAGAAAAGACAAGCCGATGACAGCCAGGGTGAACGTTATCAAGATCGTCGGTCGCATCATGTCGTGATTATACCCGGACAGGTTGCGCCGCCGGCCTTCTCACCCCGAGCTGGTCGGTTCGTAGGGCCGCGTTATGCTGGAGCATCATGATGGCTGCTCGCTTGTTCGATACACACCACCACTTGCTCTTCGGCGAGCTCGGAGAACAAGCCGACAGCGCGCTTGAGCGCGCCCGCGTCGCGGGAGTGCGTGAGAGTGTGCTGATTGGCGTCGATGTCGAGTCCTCTCGGAGCACGGTGGCCTTCGTTGCCGCGCGCGAAGGGCTCTATGCCAGTGTCGGCCTGCACCCCAACAGCACGGAAGAGGCCAGTGAAGAGGACTGGGAGGCCATCGTTGAACTGACGTCGGCGCCCAAGGTGATCGCCCTCGGCGAGACGGGGCTCGACCTGTACTGGAAGCGCGTGGATTTGGCGACGCAGCGGGTGTGGCTCGAGCGCCATATTGCGCTTGCTCTCGAGCGCGACATGCCGCTCGTGCTGCACATCCGCGATGCCTTTCCACAGGCGCGCGAGCTGCTCGCTCCTTACGAGAGCAGCGGACTGCGCGCCGTGCTGCACTGCTTCGGTGGCCAGCCGCGTGACCTGCAGCCCTTCGTAGCTTGGGG
>CAYSMT010000663.1:0-1827 GCA_964432135.1 uncultured Acidobacteriota bacterium | reverse complement strand
CCATCGCCGCCACCCGGCGGTCTTGCTGTAGCTTGTCGCCCCTCGCCAGGGAACCTATAACTTTAAGCAGCGGGCTTGTGAGACGGAGTGTGCAGGAGAACCTTCATCGATGAAGAAGAAGAGCTATCAAAAGCCGGCGGTCATCTACGCCGAGATCTGTGAGGCCCGTGCTGCGGGTTGCGCCCGCAGCGATGCCACGAGCTGCAGCGCAGGGCCGCTTCAGAGCTGAACTCCGAGACGCTTCTGACCCTCATCTCCTCGGGCGCTTGCCTGACGGGAGATGGTCTATATCCGCCAGCGTACCCTCGTCTTCCTGGTGGCCTCTCCGGATTGTGCCCCCTGTGAGGTAGTGGTACATTCCGAAGGTCTTCGCGCGAAGTGCGTGACTCCTAAGGGGATTCGCAAGCGGTCGCGCGTATTCAGTCCTGTTCGGCGGGACACGGGATGGTCATGGCCCGCATTCTCTTGGTCGATGATGCTCGGCTGATGGCTGAGATGAGCAGCACGGCGATAGGTCGTTCCTCCTATGATTTGCGGCCTCTGCGGCCCGGTCAAGATATCGTGGCCCTCGCCCGTTCCTGTCGTCCCGCCGTCGTGCTCCTGCGTGATGGCGAGGCTTGTCCCGACGGTTTGAGCGCTTGCCGGGCTCTCAAGCAGGATCCACAAACACGATCGATTCCGGTGATCTACATCGGCCTTGCCCTCGACCGCGAACGTTATCGCGAGGCCGGTGTCGACGTGTTTATCCCGCGCCCGATGACTCGCCATGAACTTCGCGAAGCCTTGCGTCGTGTGCTGAAGGTCAAGGATCGTATCGCGCTGCGTCGAAGAGTCGATCTCGATGTCGAGCTGCAGCTCGGTGGGATTGTCTTGCGTGGTCGTTGCGCGAACCTCTCTCTGACGGGCGCGTATCTGCTTTTTGAGCGTTCATTGCCGGTCGGAGCGAAGGGCCGGTTGCGCTTCCAGGCCGCCGGCCGGTTGCTCGAGCTCGAGGTCGAGCTTGTTCGTGAAGGTCCTGGTCTGGCGCCTGTCGAGGCTCCTGGCTCGACTCTTGTGGAAGGTTTCGGTGCGCGCTTCCTGGGGATTGACTCGGATACAGCGGGTTACCTCTCCCGATTCGTCCGCTCGGCGGGTGACCGGCGCCTGCATGGCGGTGACGCGCTACGCGCAGGAGGCCATGTGTGAACGATCGCGCGCGCATTCTCGTCGTTGATGACGATCGGGAGATCCTCGAGATGACGGCTCTGCTGCTCCAAGGCGCCGGCTTCGAGGTCCTGCTCGCTGGATCGGGAGAGGAAGCTCTCTACCGCCTTGGCGAGGCTCCTCCCGCTCTCGTGCTTCTCGACATCAACATGCCCGGCATGGACGGTTGGGAGGTCCTGCGTGTCCTGCAGGAAGACGAAATGACACGTGCGCTGCCCGTGATCATGTTTTCGGTGAACTTCGAGCTGCGAGAGAAGCTGCATGCGCTGCAGCTCGGTGCGGCGGATTACATCACCAAACCTTTCGATACCGAGAGCCTAGTCCGGCGAGTTCGCGACACGCTCTCCTCACGCGCGGAGAACTCGAGATGACGGGGCCGACGCGTGACGAATTCCATCGTTTGCGCAGCTCTTATCTGCGGCTGCGCGCGGCTCTGAGAGATCCGGCGACCGGCTTGTATGCCTACCCGCTCTACTTCGACGAGATTCGCGGATTGCTCGCTTCGCGGTCACGGATCGGTGTGCTCTGGGTGGGCCTGGGAGATCGACGACTCATCGAGTCCGTCTACGGCTGGGAGGCCTACGATCACCTGAAAGCATTTTGCGGTAACCTGGCCAACGGCCC
>CAYSMT010000662.1:0-1843 GCA_964432135.1 uncultured Acidobacteriota bacterium | reverse complement strand
GGCGATTCATGGCAATCGCCATGCACTCATGAGCTTCCTTGCTGATCGAGCCGTGACTCATCGCACCGGTGCAAAACCGCTTGACGATCTCTGTCGCCGGCTCGACCTCATCCACAGGAACCGCCTTCCCCGACTTCAACTCGAACAAACCTCTCAGCGTACACAGCATTTTAGCCTGATTGTTGACCGCTTCGGCAAACTCAGCGTACGCACGGCCGTCTTCGTTTCGCACGGCCTCCTGCAACTTGGCGACCGTGGTCGGATTCCACAAATGCCGCTCGCCTTCATACCGAAAGGCGTAATCACCCCCCATGTCGATCTCGGGATAACTGTAGTCATCGTTTCCGTAGGCATAGGCATGACGAGCGAGTGTCTCGGTGGCAATCTCGTGCAGGCCAATCCCCCCAATACGCGAGGTGGTACCGGTGAAATACTCGTCCACAAAGGCCTCGTTCAGTCCAATGGCCTCAAACAACTGGGCATGCATATAGCTGCGCAGCGTGGAGATGCCCATTTTGCTCATGGTCTTGAGGATACCCTTCTTGACCGCCGCAATGAAGTGGTCCGACACCTCGACCGGCTCCATGATCGGGCCCAACTCCCCCTGCTGATTCATCTCCTGCAACACGTCGAAGGCGAGGTAGGGGTTTACGGCATTGGCCCCATAGCCGGCCAACAGACAGAAATGCATGATCTCGCGCGGCTCACCACTCTCGACGATCAAACCGGTCTCATTGCGCAGGCCCTTGCGCAGCAGGTTGTGATGCACAGCCGATACCGCCAGTAATGAGGGAATCGCTGCCTGGGACTCCGACATCCCCCGGTCGCTGAGAATCACCAGCGACGCGCCGGCCTCCACTGCCTGCTCGACCGCCTTGACCAGGGCCTCGAGCCCCTGGCGCAAGGCCTCGCCCGCATCGCCCTGGTGGGCGTCGAACAGCATCGGCACGGTCGCGACCACAAAGTCGGACCGCTTCACCGAGCGCAGCCGGGCCAGGTCCGCACTGGTCAAAATCGGGTGGGGCAATTTCAGTTGCCGACAGTGGGCCGGCGACTCATCCAGCAAATTCTGTTTCTTGCCGGTGAATAACATCAGGCTCATCACGAGCCCTTCACGCAGTGGATCGATCGCAGGGTTGGTCACCTGGGCGAACAACTGTCTGAAGTAGTTGAACACCAGCTTCGGCCGGTCGCTCAGCACCGCCAGCGGCGTATCATTGCCCATCGAGCCCACCGGCTCCTGCCCGTTGACGGCCATGGGGCTCAGGATCACGCGTTTTTCTTCGGCTGTGTAACCGAAGCCTCGCATTCGTTTGATCGTGTCCGTCGGATCCGTCACCACGACATCGGGTGCATCAAAGAGTCCGCGCAGCTCGATGCGATTCTCTTCCAGCCAGCGCCGATAAGGCTTCTGGCGGGCGATTCTGCTTTTGCTCTCGTTGTCCGAGATGATCCGCCCTTCGGTCGTATCGATCAGGAACAGGTGCCCCGGTCGTAAACGTCCCTTCGCCCTGATTTGATCGGCGGGAATATCCACCACACCCGCCTCGCTGCCGATGATCGCCAACCCGTCCTTGGTCACCAGATAGCGACAAGGCCTCAGGCCGTTTCGATCCAGAGTCCCACCGATGATGCGTCCGTCCGTAAAGACCATTGCAGCCGGACCATCCCACGGCTCCATCACGGCCGCGTGATACTCGTAAAAAGCCCGCTTATCGGTACTGATATGGTACTTGGACCCGAAAGCCTCCGGAATCATCATCATCAACGAGTGCGGCATGCTGCGACCGGACTGCACCAGTAGCTCCAGCGCGTTGTCAAAAGCAGCCGAGTCACTTCCGCT
>CAYSMT010000661.1:888-1846 GCA_964432135.1 uncultured Acidobacteriota bacterium | reverse complement strand
CCCCGTACTCCTTGCGCAGTCCTTCGACTTCGATCAAGGCTCATCCTCCCGCATCGCGGCCGTCGGCCCAAGGTAGAGCCGGGTCAGGCTCTGGCTGGCGGAGCCCATGGTGTACCGCGGTGAATTGACCTGTGTCAACGCACTCCGGAACGAGCGGCCCTATTCTTTCCTTCATCGGGCGCGATGAAGCGGCCCGAGGGGGCTCCGCCGATGCGCATCGATGCCGACAGCACGCTCTTTGAAATAATCGAAACTTGGCCGGAAACGCTCGAGCTCTTTCTGGCTCAAGGTTTTCCACAGCTTGCCAATCCGGCCCTGCGCGAGAGCTTTGGCAAGCAGGTAACCCTCCGTCAGGCGCTGGCACTGAAGAAGCTGGATCTCGACGTCTTTCTTACCCGGCTCGAGCAGAGCCTTGGAGAGGACAGAGCGGTGGAGGTGCCGGGAGAAGTCGAGGTTCTCGAGGTGGCAGGGCTTCTACCCTGCCCGGTGAGGATCCCGATGCAGGAGGCCTTCGATGCCTTTCTCGAGGAGTATCGTCGTTCGAGCGGGATTGAGGTGCGCTACGAGCTTCAGGCCGCCTCGGTCGGAGCAGCCTGGATGGAAGAACATCTCAACGGCCTGGACAGCGCGGAAGGATTACCGGACTTGTTCATTTCCGCAGGTTTCGAGACTTTCTTTGATCCCCAGGGGATCGGGCGCTTTCGTGACGCATTCTATGACGGTCTTCCTTACCAGCGTTTCAACACCTCCTTCGACGGGGTCGATCTTTCGGACCCCGGCGGGCACTACGCGGTGATTTCCGTCGTGCCCGCCGTTTTTTTGATCAATACAGAGCAGCTCGGCGATCGACCGATGCCTCGGCGCTGGGAAGATCTGTTCGATCCCCTCTTCGAGCGGCGCATTTCTCTTCCGGTGGGGGATTTCGATCTCTTTTCCGGAATTTTGCTCGATATCCTCA
>CAYSMT010000661.1:0-878 GCA_964432135.1 uncultured Acidobacteriota bacterium | reverse complement strand
GAGGGCGTGCGCGCGCTTGGTCACGGGTTGCAGCAATCGATGCACCCTGCGCAGATGGTCAAGATCGGTCGCGCACACAAGCCACCGATCGTTACGATCATGCCCTACTTTTTCACGAAGATGGCTAAGCCCGGTGGGCCGATGCAGGCCGTCTGGCCCGAGGACGGAGCAATTATCAGTCCCATCTTCCTTCTGGCTAAGAAGGACAAAAGAAAGCAGCTCCAGCCTTTGGTCGATCATTTCGCTTCGCGAGAGCTCGGCGAGATACTCGCGCATAAGGGGTTGTTCCCAAGCACGCATCCTGATGTCGACAACCGTCTTCCGGAGGATTGTCGGTTTCGCTGGCTCGGTTGGGATTACATCAAGTCCCAAGATATTACGGCCCTGATCAAACATTGTGAGAGCGTTTTCCGTGGGGAGGCAGAGCGATGAAGTTCGTCACCTTTTGCGGGCCGCCCTCTTCAGGAAAGACCGCCGTGATCCTCAAGACCGTCGAGGCATTGGGTAGTGTCAAGGACCGGGTTGGTGTCGTGAAGTTCGACTGCTTGAATACCGAGGATGACCTGCTCTACGAGAAAGCCGGAATTCGTGTCAGGAAGGGCTTGTCGGGGCCGCTCTGTCCCGACCACTACTTCGTCTCCAATGTCGAGGAGATCGTCCACTGGGGATTGCGCGAGGGACTAGAGATCCTTGTCAGCGAGAGTGCTGGGCTGTGTAATCGTTGTTCGCCACATATCAAGGACGTCCTTGCTATCTGCGTGATCGACAATCTCAGCGGTGTGGCGACGCCGAAGAAAATCGGCCCAATGCTCAAGCTGGCGGACATCGTCGTGATCACCAAGGGGGACATCGTTTCCCAAGCCGAGCGAGAGGTTTTC
>CAYSMT010000660.1:0-1847 GCA_964432135.1 uncultured Acidobacteriota bacterium | reverse complement strand
CCCGACCTTGTCATCGCCGAGAGCCGCCTCGCCGCAGCCGGCGCCCGGGTTCGACAGGCCCGCGCGGCGCTCTACCCTCGGCTAAGTCTAACGGCGAGTGGTGGAACATCGACGACCGAGCTCAAGGATCTGCTCGACGCGGACTTTAAAGTCTGGAATGTCGCGGCCAACTTGCTCCAACCGATCTTCCAGGGTGGTCGCCTGCGCGCGAACCTTCGACTCAACAAGGCGCGCGTCCGTGAGGCAGCCGATGCTTTCACCAGCGCGCTCCTGCGAGCCTACGGCGAGGTCGAGACAGGCCTCGCCGCAGAACATTTTCTGGCCGAACACGAGCAAGCCCTCGCCGAGGCCACCCGCCAGACTATCGCAGCACGGAAACTCGCCGACGAGCAATACCGTGCCGGGCTGATCGGCATCCTCCCCGTGCTCGAGGCCCAACGGCGTGCGCTACAGGCCGAAAGCGAATGGATCAGCGTGCGCCGTGAACGGCTCGTGCGTCGCATCGACCTCCACTTGGCCCTCGGTGGAAGCTTCGTACTTCCGAGCGACGTGACCACCGCCGAGACGAGCCCAGCAGATGACGTCGCCACAGATCACAGCGCACCAGCAGGAGACACACAGCCATGAACAACCCGGCCCGACCCGATACCCTCCTCGGCCCCAAGGGGCGACTTCGCCTCCAGATTCTGCTCCCCGTCTTGGTGGTGCTCCTCGGAGCGGGAGCCGCCTTCCTGATCATCCGAAATCGCCCGGCGCCGCGGCGCGTGCCACGTCCAGCCGTCGTACCGGCCATCCGTGTCGCCGAGGTGCATCGGGGCTCCAAGCGTCTGATCGTGCACTCCGAAGGAAGCGTGGTTCCGCGCACGCAAAGCACCCTCGTCGCTGAGGTCTCGGGCCGCCTAATCGAAGTCTCGCCCAAGCTCGTTTCCGGAGGCTTCTTCGAACGGGGCGATGTGCTGCTCACGATCGACCCCGTGGACTATCGCCAGGCCGTCGCTCAGGCCTCGGCCGCGCTCTCCCAGGCACGCGTACGTCTCGCCAGGGAGGAAGCCGACGCTCAGATCGCCCGCCAGGAATGGGAAGAGCTCGGCGAGGGAGAGGGCTCTGCGCTGGCGCTGCGTAGCTTACAGGTCGCCGAGGCCCGTGCGGCGCTCGAGGCTGCTCAGGCAGCGCGCGCGCGCGCGCAACGCGACCTTGAACGGACCGAGTTGCGCGCACCCTACGCCGGCCGCGTCCGGAATAAAACCGTCGATCTCGGGCAGTTCGTCGCACGGGGAACACCACTGGCGACGATTTATGCGATCGATATCGCGGAGATCCGACTGCCGATTCCCAGCGATCAGCTCGCCTTTCTGCAGCTTCCGATGAGCTTTCGTGGCAGCACGAGGACAGCCCCTTCTCCGGCTGTCACGCTGAGGGCCGAGATCGGTGGAGAAGAGTTCCGCTGGAAAGGACGCATTGTCCGGACCGAGGGTGAGATTGACCCAAAAACGCGCATGACCTTCGCCATCGCCCAGGTGAAGAACCCTTACGGACGCCGGAGGGGCTCTCAGCGGCCTCCCCTTGCGGTCGGGATGTTCGTGCACGCCGATATCGACGGGCGCAAGGTCGAAGATGTCACCGTCATTCCTCGCGCGGCGCTGCGCGGCGCTTCGAAGGTGCTCGTCGTCGATGAGGAGCACCGCCTGCACCGGCGCGAACTCGACATCCTGCGCCTGGATGCCGACGAGGTCATCGTTCGTGCCGGTCTCGAGGACGGCGAAACGATCTGCTTGACCCCTCTCGACACGGTGAGCGAAGGCATGCTCACGCAGCCCCCCCTCGAAAACACCGCCACGAAGAAGCCG
>CAYSMT010000659.1:0-1858 GCA_964432135.1 uncultured Acidobacteriota bacterium | reverse complement strand
TGGTCGCCGTAGCCGCGATGATGGCGCGCACCGTGCGTCGCACCCCCTCTTCGGCGGCCGCGCTCGCACTCGCTCCCCGCTCGAGCTGCCTCTGGACGGCCTCGTAGACGACGATGGCGTTGTCGACGAGCATGCCCAGACCGACGGCCAGGCCAAATAGGGTGATCAGGTTCAGACTCTGCCCGCCGAGATAGAGCAACGCGAAGGCAATAAGCAGACTCACGGGCACGGAGACGACAACAACGAGTACGGCACGAAGCTGCCGCAGGAAGAGGTAGAGCACGAGCAAGGCGATCAGAAAACCCGTCAACGCGAGGCGCTTGAGACGATCGATCTGTTTATTGACGATTTGCGCTGCGTCCGAGCTGACAGTAAAACCGACACCGAGCTCGCGACACTTCACCCTCAGCTCATCAAGACGAGCGTGCAGTGCACGTCCGAGCTCGATGAGATTCGCGCCCTCTTTCTTGAAGACCATCATCGTAACGGCGTTATTGCCGTTGACGCGGGAGATGCGCTCTTCGCGCCCGACCCCGTGCTCGACCCGGGCAACCTGTCCCAAAGTCGCTCCAAATCCCGGGCGGATGCGCATGCGGGTGAGACTCTCCAAACCGGGCGGCCGGCCATCGACGAAAATAGCACTGCGCCCCGCCTCGTCCTCGACTCCGCCAACGTAACGCAGACGCCCGACCTTGCGTGAGAGCATCGCTGTGATCTCATTCGAAGTCAGCGCGAGGGCGGCCGTCCGTTGAGGATCGAGATAGACGTTCACTCCTTCGCTCGCGCCACCGAATACGACGAGGCGACTGACACCCGGCACTCCGGCAAGGCGCGTCTCGATCCGCTCATCGACCAGAGCTCGCAGAGCGTGGCGATCGATGGCCGCCGTTACGTTGATGATCATCACGAAGCGAGACATCAGCGCAAAGTCCATCGGGGGCCGAACCTCGATCACACTCCCGCGAGGCTGCGTATGAGCGAGATCTGCCGCGATGCGCTGCAGATCGAGCTCTCGCAACTTGAGGTCACTCCCACGCTCGAAGCGCACCAACAAGTAGCCCGCAGCGCCGCGGATCTCAGCTTCCGTTTCCTCCACGCCGGGCAGCGAAGCGATCCGTCCCTCGAGAGGCACGAGGATCTCTCGCTCGACGACTTCGGCTTCACTCCCCGGACGAGCGAAAGCAACATTCAGAACATCCCCGGAGACGGCCGGGAAGAGCTCGACCGGAATCCTGTACCAAGCCATGGCGCCGAGCAGCACAAGAGCGGCAAAGACCATCAAGGTCGCAACGGGACGTCGTACGGGCAGAGCGAAGGTGCTCATGGCGTGTTCTTACGTCGCCAACGCAAGGCTTCGAGCAGCTCATAGAGGCAAGGAATCACGAGGAGCGAGCCCGCGGTTGAAGCGAGAATGCCTCCAATGATCGTCAACGCCAAAGGCGCACGAAGACGGGCGCCCTCTCCGGTGCCGATGGCCAGCGGCAACATCGCGAGTACGGTCGTCGCCGTCGTCATCAGGATCGGTCGCAATCGAATCGCCGCCGCGCGAGCCATCGCCTCCTTCCGCTCGAATCCCTCGCGGCGCAAACGCTCGGCCGTGTCAACGAGAAGAATGGCGTCATTGACCGCAACCCCTGCGAGAAGAATCATCCCGAGTAAGGCCATGACACCGATAGGCCAACCCACCGGCAGCAGTGCGAGAGCCACACCGCACAAGGCCAGCGGCACGGCGAAGAGGATCGTCAGTGGATGTAGGAGCGACTCGAAGGTCCCCGCGAGTACCATGAACACGAGCACGAGGGCTAGGACGAGCGCCTGCGAGAGCTCCGCGAAAGTTTCAACGCGTTCCTCTTCCTCG
>CAYSMT010000658.1:0-1862 GCA_964432135.1 uncultured Acidobacteriota bacterium | reverse complement strand
AGCTGAACTCTGTGTGGTTGTGCAAGTGAACGAAGCTCGTGGCCACGCCTCAGCCCTCCTTGCGGTGCCGTGGAGAGCACGACGCCGCGGGTCGTTCAGCGCGTCTCACCGCCGGGCGCTCGCGGCAGGTGGTGCGAGCGCGAGGAGCACGCGGCCGAGAGCCTCGCGCGGATCTCCCCCGGACTTGAGCATGCCATCAGCAGCGACACAAGCGGCGAGCCCAGCCTGGGCATAGTGAGCACGGCGTCGCGCGGCCTGGGCGTACTTCTTCGCCACGAAGGGATGGCAGTCGAGCGCTTCGCGGACGTCGTGCTCCCCACCACCGTTGTCAAGGACGGCGCCGGCGGAGACCAAGCGGCGGCAGATCGAGGCGAGGCGTCCGAGCAGAGCGAGCGGAGCGCCATGGCTGGCTCCCGTCATGTGTCGATCCAGGGCCTCGATGGCCTGGCGCAGCCGACCGGCGAGTAAGGCATCCTCGAGTGCGAAGGCGCCTACAGCGCGTCCCGGGGAGAGAAGTTGCTCGATATCAGAAGCGGCCATCTTTCGGGAGAAATCGGCGATCAAGGCAAGCTTCTCGATCTCTCGCTGCGCAAGGCCCGTGTCGGTGCCGACGGCGTCCGCTATGAGTTGAATCGCATCACCCGTCAAACGCAGACCGGCTTCCTGCGCGCGCAAGGCGACCCAACGGGACATCTCGCGTTCGCGTGGACGTGTGCATTCGAGCACGAGTCCGTCGCGGGCGATCGCCTTGACGACCTTGAGCCGTTTGTCGATCTTCGAGAGAACAAGCACGAGCAGTGCGTGATCGGGTGGCGCTTCGAGATACGCGATGAGCAGCTCTCTGGCCGGATCCGAAGCGCCGCCAAAGCCCTCGGGTTCGCGTGCGATGACAACGCGGCGGCCCCCAAGCAAGGGACGCGTTCGGGCGGCGTCGAGCACGCGTGCCATCGGCTGGGCATCGAAGCGATCGATACCCGTCGCGCGCTCCTCCTCACCGAGGGCCCCGATCACGAGACCAATGAGCTCCTGGCACAGCGCTGCATCCTCTCCTCCAATAAGCAGCACGGAGGGCCAGCGCTCTTGTTTGAGCGCATCGCGTAGCGCCTGCCGAGGACCCGTCACGACCTCAAAACCCTTCCAAGATAGAGGTCGCGACGGAACGGGCGAAGCCCGCGGACATCTCGTCGATGGCAACGATCTCCTTGTCGAACTGAGCGAGGGGTGTCTCGGGAACGTCATATTGCTCGCGGAAGACGAAGTGATTCTGGCTCCAGAGGATGGCCTCCGGCGATGTGCGCACGAGACGCACGCGGGCCGTAATGGAGACCTCGACTCTGTCGAAGCGGCCGCTCTCGGTGAAGGTCACAGGATTCTCGCGCATCAAAGAGACGGCGCCTTCGAGTAGCACATCGGCGCCTTCGGCACTCGAGACGATATCGTAGTGACCGCGACGGACGAACTCGTTGATCAATGCCTCCGTGATGCGGCCGCCAAGCTCGGGGTGATCAGTTTCGTTCCCAAAGGGGGGGATGCCAATCGTCTTGACGCCCTCAGGGATGAAGGAGCTGTCTCCTCCCCGGCCGGCGAGGTGGTACGAACAGCCCATGGCCAGCGCACAGAGCATAGCGAGTACCAGAAGAGCGCGCCCACAAAAGGAGTGCGGTGAGGCAGCGTCAGTGGCCACGGCGTATCTCTCCCGAGTCGAGCCGTTTGCGAATGCCGTCGAGCACACCATTGACGAAGGCCCCTGACTCGGGTCCGCCGTAAAGCTTCGCAAGCTCGACGGCCTCGTCGAGGATGACGGCCGCCGGCGTCTGGGGGTCGTCGAGCAGCTCGAAAAGAGCGAGACGCAACAAGTTGCG
>CAYSMT010000657.1:0-1863 GCA_964432135.1 uncultured Acidobacteriota bacterium | reverse complement strand
GAGATGCTGCACCTTGCGTTCACGCTGGAGCATGCCGAGCAGCAGGTCGTCGTACCAGTCACGGACCTTGTCGACGCCCCGAACGAGAGAGATATGAAGCACCTTTTCACCGGAAAGAAGAGCGTCAATGCCGATGCCGACGAGAAAGGCTGTCTTGCCCACGCCCGCGCGTGCCATGACGAGGCCAAGGTGGCCCGGACCTGGGCCGGGGTGCCCATCCCGTTCGAGAAGGGTGCGCGGAGATCGGCGCAACTTGAACATCAGTTCTGTCATCAGTGGTTCTCCTTGGCGGTCTTCTGGCCACGGTACTCGGCGAGGAGCTTTTCGGAGACGTCACGCGGTACGGGGGTGTAGCGCGCAAACTCCATCGTGAACTCGGCCTTGCCCTGGGTCGCGGAGCGAAGATCGGTAGAGTACCCAAACATCTCGGCGAGAGGGACGTCCGCTTCAACCCGTGCGAAGCCGCCGTCTTCAATGCTGCCGTGAATGTTGCCGCGGCGCTGCATCAACGAGCGGTAGATCACGCCCTGGAACTCGCCGGGACCCTCGACGGAGACACGCATCAGTGGCTCGAGGATCCGTGGACCCGCTCGCTTATAGACCTCGCGGAAGGCCGCACGGGCAGCGATCTGGAAAGCCATGTCCGATGAGTCGACGGCGTGGGAGTTGCCGTCGTTGATCACGACGCGGATCCCCACGACCGGGAAGGCGATCAGCGAGCCCTCCTGCAGCGAGGAGCGGAAGCCCTTATCGCAGGCTGGGATGAATTCGGTGGGAATCGAGCCGCCCTTGATCTCGTCGACGAACTCATATTCACCCTCGGTCAGTGGCTCGATATAGCCCGCGATCTTCGCGTACTGCCCGGAACCGCCGGTCTGCTTCTTGTGGGTGTAATTGAAATCTGCTCGTCGCGAAATGGCCTCGCGGTAGGCGACCTGTGGAGCGCCGGTTCGTACCTCGGCGGCGTACTCCCGGCGCATGCGCTCGACATAGACCTCGAGATGCAACTCACCCATGCCGGAGATGATCGTTTCGCCGGACTCCTCGTCGAGGCGGACCCGGAAGGTCGGATCCTCTTTGGAAAAACGTGAGAGGGCCTTGCTCATGTTGGTCTGAGCCTTGTTGTCGCTCGGGATGATGGACAGCGAGATCACGGGATCCGGCACGTGCATCGAGGTCATCGCGATACGCGGGCCTGGCCCTGTGAAGGTGTCTCCGGTATGGCAATCGATGCCGAAGAAGCCGATGATATCGCCCGCTGTCGCGCTGGTGATGTCTTCAATCTTGTCCGAGTGCATGCGAACGAGCCGGCCGATCTTGATCTTGCGGTTGGTGCGGGTTTGAATCACCGTCTCGCCTTTGGAGATCGTGCCCTGATAGACCCTCATGTAGGTGAGTTGGCCGAAGCGGCCATCCTCGAGCTTGAAGGCGTAGGCGACTGCCTGCTTGCTCGGGTCGGATGAGAGCGTTACCGGGGCCTGTCCATCATCGATGTCGATGGCCTCGATGGGCACATCGAGTGGTGAGGGCAGGTAGCGGGTGACCGCGTCGAGCAGGGGTTGGACGCCCTTGTTTTTGTACGCTGATCCCACGAAGACTGGCGTGAGCTCGAGGCGCAGGACGCCGCGGCGCACAGCCTCGTGGATCAGCTCTGGCGTGGCACCGTCTTCAAGTGCGGCCTCCATTAACTCGTCAGAGAACATACTTACCGCGTCGAGCAACTCCGTGCGGCGAGCCTCGGCTTCATCACGCAGGGCCGCAGGAATCTCCGCGCTTTCGATCTGCTCCCCGTTCGGGCCGCGGAAGTAGATCGCCTTCATCTCGACGAGATCGATCACGCCCTCGAACGCCGCCTCGAGCCCC
>CAYSMT010000656.1:0-1865 GCA_964432135.1 uncultured Acidobacteriota bacterium | reverse complement strand
CGAATTGCTACCGTTCGATCTATTTTATTAAGTACGCCCTTCTGACGGTTTTCCTCGTGATGGCCGTGTTCGGCGTATTGCAAATCGGCCTACTCGACCCGCTTTGCCTGATGTACCGCAGCGTCGCGACGGTTTTTGGCCCGGCGGCAGATCGTCTGCTCGACGGTGTTGGCCGCGGAGCGATGCGCTTCCATCTCGACGGTGTGAAATTCGACAGTTTGCGAATGGCTCCCGGTGTCGCGCAGCGGGTCTTCGTTGGTTCGTTCTGGATCGGGTCGCTGCTGACGGGTCTCGTCGGTCTGAACCTCGTCATCCCGCGTTTTTTTTGTCGCGTGCTCTGCCCACTCGGCGCCCTGCTCGGTGTGCTATCGCGTGGTGCGCTCTTCCGCATCAGCCGCGATCTCCAGCGCTGCACCGACTGCGACCTGTGCCTGTCGCGCTGCGAGGGCGCTGCTGATCCCCAGGGCCAGCTCCGCTTGAGTGAGTGTTTCGCTTGCATGAATTGTCTCGATGATTGCCCCGAGGATGCGCTGAGCTTCACCGTGGCCGGCCTTGATTTTACACGGCTTGGAGGTGGTCCCGAGTTCGGACGCCGGCGTCTCGTCTTCTCTGGGATCGTCGGTCTGCTCGCCGTGCCCTTCGTCAAGGGACATCGCGCCCGTACCGAAGACAACATCCCGCCACACCTGATTCGTCCTCCAGGATCCGTCGAGGAAAACGACTTTCTTTCCAAGTGCATCAAGTGCGACCAATGTGTCAACGTTTGTCCGACCAACGTGCTGCAACCGGCGACCTTCTTGGAGGGAGGAATCGAGGCGCTGTGGACTCCGGTGATGAACTTCAACATTGGTCATTGTCAGCTCAAATGCACACTGTGCAGCGAGCTTTGTCCGACAGGATCGATCCGCCGGATCACCGTCGAGGAAAAGCTGGGCCGGGGCGCATTCGCGGCTGCCGGACCCATACGACTCGGTACGGCCTTCTTCGATCTCGGCCGTTGTCTGCCTCACGCGATGGAGATCCCCTGCGTTGTCTGCGAGGAGGTCTGCCCCGTCTCGCCGAAGGCGATTCAGACCCACGATGAGGAAGTGCGCGACGCGTTCGGAGTCGTTGTCGTGCTCCGCAAGCCCTTCGTCGTTCCCGAGCTGTGCATCGGTTGTGGGATTTGCCAGAAGGAATGCCCGGTCATCGACCGGCGTGCGATCTACCTGACCCCCGTCGGCGAGAGTCGTTCGCGAGAGCACGCATTGCTGGCCAGAGAGCGCTTGCGGTGATTTTCCCATAGCGCATTCCCGAGTCCGGCTGGGCTTCGAGTTTCGATCCGGCACAAGATGTTCTGGGAAATACAGGCGGCGATGGTCGTCTCGATATCGCGTGCTGCTCGAATGTGCGTTTCCTGCAGTATCGTCACCGCTTTGCCCGTGGCCTCAGAGCGATCGCTGGTGGCCTGGCAATTAGCTAAGATGATCGAGTTGCACCAGCTAAGGTCATGACCACAACAACCCCTTCCCATTGGCGGTCCATGCATGGGCGCGGGGGGCTTTCTGGTCGCTCTGCTCATCGTAGTCGTTCTGAGCATCCGCTCTGCAAATGCTTTCTCCCGAACTCTCGAGAAGAAGGGTTTCCAGAATTGACCCTGGGGTCTTCAGCTCGGTTGGCCTCTTCGCTATGCGAAGTCGATGCCGATGTTCCTACGGCACTTTCATCTGCAGCTGATCCATCAGGTAGGCTTGCAGCTTGGCTCGTTGCTCGATCTGCATGCTCAGGGTTGTGCCGCCGCCGTGGCCCGAGTCGCGGTTGATCAGGAGCATGATCGGCCCGCCGCCTTGGTCGGCATCCTGGAGAGCAGCGCACATCTTGC
Organism: uncultured Acidobacteriota bacterium; assembly: GCA_964432135.1. Taxonomy (GTDB): domain Bacteria; phylum Acidobacteriota; class Polarisedimenticolia; order J045; family J045; genus JANTFM01. The sequence continues at coordinate 4 of CAYSMT010000656.1, read as the reverse complement.
GTGC
>CAYSMT010000655.1:0-1879 GCA_964432135.1 uncultured Acidobacteriota bacterium | reverse complement strand
GCTGCGCCCGAGCGATGGTCGGCAACTCATCGAGTGGTTTGATCGAGGCACCCAGCTTCGCGCTGCCCGTCGTCAACATCGGCGAACGCCAGCGCGGCCGCGTGCGGGGCGCAAATGTCCTCGACGTCGCTGCGAACATCCAAGCCATCACACATGGCATCCGCAAAGCGATGTCCCCCGCTTTCCGCCAAAGTCTCGATGGCATGGAGAACCCCTACGGGGACGGTCACGCCGCCGAGCGCATCGTTCCGAGACTCCGCGACACACCCCTCGACGCACGATTGCTCCACAAGAGCTTTCACGACCTGTCCTAAGCCGCGAAGACCTCCCGCGACACCGCGGCCCGCAGATCGTCCGATCCGTACCTTTGTTTCACAGTGAGCAGCTTTTAAGGAAGAAGTGTTTGGACGAATCCGTCGCTCGTGAGAAGATGCCTTGACCATTCGTCAAAAAGGTCTCATTCACTATGGCTCTCTCGGGGAGCGGAGGGAAGGATGTCGGAGGATCGACTCACCCCGGGAGACGAACAGTCCCCGTTTGAACACACTCAGCGTCGGGCCAACGAGGCTGGAACAAGCCCCAACCCAAGCATTTACCGCACCTTGGCAGAGGCGAGCAGCGATAGGATCTGGGGCCTCGATAGCGAGAGGCGCTACACCTACTGCTCTCCAAAAGCACAAGGCCTGCTAGGTTATCGGCCGGAAGAACTGATGGGTAAAACCCTCTTCGAGTTCATGCCGGAGGATGAAGCCCAACGCGTCGAAAATACCTTCTACGCTGCCATCAAGGAGCGGGCGCCTGTGGTCTCTCTGGTCAGCCGGCACCTCCACAAGGATGGTCGAGAGGTGATGCTTGAAAGCTCTTGCGTGCCCGTCTTCGACGATAACGGCGAGCTCACGGGCTTGTGGGGTATCGACCGCGACGCGACAGAACGCCTCCGAATGGAGCAAGCTTTACAGGAGTCCGAGAACATCCTGCGCAGCACCTTTAACTCCATCCCGGATCTGCTCTCGGTCCACGATCGGAACCTACGCATCGTACTGAGCAACTGGCACGGCCACGAGTACATCAATGAAGCGTCGCAAGCGCAGCACCCTTACTGCTATCACGCCTACATGCACCGCGACGAACCCTGCGAGCTCTGCCATACGCGGAAAGTCTTCGAGACCGGACGGGCTCTCCGCCTTGAAATGCGCAACCCGGTCGACGGCAAAACTCGTGAAATCAGCGCCTACCCCATCTTCGATAAGGCAGGGCATCTCCGTTACGTCGTCGAACACGTCCGTGATGTCTCTGAACGCATCCAACTCGAGCAACAACTCCGACATTCTCAGAAGATGGAGGCCCTCGGGAGGCTGGCGGGCGGCGTTGCGCACGATCTGAACAACCTTCTCACCCCGATCCTTGGCTATACGGAGCTCTTCCTCGACGCTCTCGATCCTGAAACCGCAGAAAAATCGGACCTCCAGCAGGTCCTCCAGGCGGCTGAGAGAGCGCGGGCTCTGACGGGGCAACTCCTGGCCTTCGGTCGTCGCAAAGCCCTCGAAAAGCAGAAGATCGATCTGAAAGAGCTCATCGCTGGCCTGCAGGGAATGCTACAACGAATGGTGCCCGAAAATATCCGTCTCGAGATCGAAACACCTCATCCTGTTTACCTGCTCGCGGATCCGGTCCAGATAGAGCAGATCCTGCTCAATCTCGTCGCCAACGGTAGCGACGCGATGCCCGACGGCGGCGTCTTGCGGGTCGAGATCTCTCTCGCGACGCAACCGAGTCACGACGCTCCGAGCGAGAAGCTGTCTCCTCCCGTGCGCTATCTCTGCCTGCGCGTATCCGATACGGGCGAGGGTATTGGCGAGGCGGAGCTCGAGCGCATTTT
>CAYSMT010000654.1:413-1884 GCA_964432135.1 uncultured Acidobacteriota bacterium | reverse complement strand
GTGTTTTCTTCTTTCGGGCGGCCATCGCCAATCCTCTCCTACGAAGCTAGACTCGCGGGATGCCGGACCCTCCAGGAAGGCAGGGGCGGTCCCATGGGAGCACCATCATACATACTTCCGCATTATCCATGGGGGCTCGCGAGGAAAGTGGGCAGCGGCAGGTCCGCGGGGTTTTGATGCGCGAGCGGGTCGGGGAGGCCGCCGATGAGCGAAGATGAAGTTTCCCTGTCACCAGAGCTGATCCTCAGCCACATCCGGGACGGACTGCTGCTCCTTGATCTTGACGGGAAGGTTCTTTATACGAACCAAACTTTTCGTGAAACATTCGCCCGCGATCTCGAGCATTTTTCACCGCATGATTGCCATGAACTCTTCGGCGAGGAAGAGTGCGAGAAGATCCATCCCCGCTCGCTGGGCCCCCTCGATGCGGGTCCCGTGGCTCATTTCAACGTCGGTCTGACTCGTCGCGATGGCGAGCAAGGCTCGTTCTGCTTCATGGCTTGCCCTGTCGTCGGTCGTGAAGGGAAGGTTGTTGCTGTTCTCGAGAACTTCCGCGGTATGGATCACCTGATGGACATCATCCTCGGGCTCGAGCAGGTCAATGCGCGGATTCAGGCAGAGAAGGAGCGCACCGAGCAGATCGTCAATTCGATCGGAGACGGGATCTACACCGTCGACCTCGATGGATCGATCCTGAGCTTTTCTAAGAAGATGGAAGAGATCACCGGGATCACGGCGGCTGAGGCCATCGGGCGGCCCTGTCATGAGGTGCTTCGCGGGACGAAGTGTCACACAGACTGCCCCCTCGTATGGAGCCTGGCCCATGACAAACCGATCGAACGATGCCAGGAGCTGCTCACGGGAGGCGGGGGGCGGCGTATTCCCGTCGCCATTACGACGGCGTTTCTCCGGGATGACGCCGGCGAGCGCCTCGGACTGACGGTCGTCGTTGGCGATCGCAGTGAGCTGGTGCGGTTGCGCGCCGAGCTCGAAGAGCGTTACTCCTTCCGCAAGATCATCGGCAAGAGTCGCGCCATGCAGGAGCTCTTTCAGGTGATCGAAGCCGTCTCCGACACGGATGCGACCGTCCTGATCACGGGAGAGAGCGGGACGGGCAAGGAGCTCGTAGCGCGGGCGATTCACTACGGCTCCGCGCGGCGAAGGGCTCCCTTCGTCGTCGTCAATTGCGCGGCGCTCAATGACACCTTGCTCGAAAGCGAGCTCTTTGGACATGTCCAGGGCGCCTTCACTGGGGCGTTGCGGGACAAGCGCGGGCGTTTCGAGGTCGCCGAAGGCGGCACGCTCTTTCTCGATGAGATTGGCGATACCTCGCCCGCCATGCAGGCCAAGCTGCTGCGCATCTTGCAGGAGAAGAGCTTCGAACGGGTGGGTGATAGCAAGACCCGTACCGTCGATTTGCGCATTCTCGCCGCGACGAATGAGGATCTGGCTGCAGCTATGGAAAACGGAC
>CAYSMT010000654.1:0-403 GCA_964432135.1 uncultured Acidobacteriota bacterium | reverse complement strand
CGTGACGCCCGTGAGCACGACGGCACGCGTCATCGCCGCGACGAACCGGGATCTCGCGGCTCGAGTCGAGGCCGGGGTCTTTCGTGGCGACCTTTTCTACCGTCTCAACGTCGTACCCATTCACGTTCCGCCACTTCGCGAGCGCGTGGATGACATTCCCCTGCTCGTCGATCATTTCGTTCAGAAGTACGTCGCGCGCTACTTCGGCGAGCGCGCCGAGCGTTTTGAAGGAGTCAGTCATCGCGCGTTGGCTCTGTTGATGGCGTACTCCTGGCCCGGCAACGTCCGCGAGCTCGAGCATGCCATCGAGTACGCGATGATTTCCGCCAGGGACAACCGGATCGAGAGGGCTTATCTTCCCGCGGCGCTACGAGGGCTGGGGAGTCGTTCTGCGGCGACGCGG
>CAYSMT010000653.1:0-1891 GCA_964432135.1 uncultured Acidobacteriota bacterium | reverse complement strand
GGCACTCAGGCGGAATACCGGGTGCACAAGCCCGGGAAGGATCTCTACCAGCGGCGCGAGAACGAAAACCCGCTCCGCGAGGCGTGGATGGGGCACCCTCAGGCCGGGCTCGTCGATGATCTCTCGGCCGAAAAAGAGCAGGTCGATATCCAAGGTTCGCGGACCCCATCGACCTCTGCGTACCCGGCCGGCCTCCGCCTCGATCGAGAGCGCCGCGGCCAGCAGGGCGTGCGCACCTCCGTCGAAAGCCTTACGGGGGCCAGCGAGTAGCTGATTGAGGTAGGAGCCTTGGCCTGGCGGCCCCCCGACGGCGGGATTGTCGACCTCTCCCGACGCCAGAGTCCAAGCGAAGCCGATCTCTCGCAGACGACGGCGAGCATGAGCCAAGTGCTTTCGGCGGGGAGAGATGTTGCTCCCCAGGGCGAGCACGATCCATGCGTCACCGGGCCGGCTCCGCTCCGCCAGTTTGACAGGTCTGCGTGAGGGACATACCATCCGCGCCGCCCCGGGCCGCATGGGCTGCGGCCTTGTTCCACTCGTTTGGAGGTTGCACGATGCCGAGCCGGAAATCCAGCCCCAAGACATCTTCCGCCCAAGTCCACGCACGCTTCGCGGCGGCCGAGAAGTCCTACGCCAAGGCGATGAAGATCTTCGTGCAAGAGCAGAATTGGGAAGCGTCTCGAGATGCTTTCGCAGCCTTCATCGAGGCCTTCGATGACGAAGCGGGGCTCGCGGAGCTGGTAGACCGTGCCCGCCTACACATGGCGAGCTGCGAAAGCAAGATCGGACCCTCGGTGACAACCCCTTCCTGTGCCTCAGATTGGCTGATCGAGGCCGTTATGCTCAGCAACGAGGGGCAGTTCGACGAGGCGCTCACCGCCTTCGAAAAAGCGTTGGCGCAAGGCGCGGATCGGTCCAAGGTTTACTATGCGCGTGCTGCGGCGATGGCCCGAGCCGAACGTAGCGAGGACGCCGTGGCGGACCTGCGCCTTGCGATCGAAGCTGATCCGGACAATCGAGCCTATGCGCTCGGCGACTCCGACTTCGAGCGCGTACGCGAGCTGGCCGCCTTTGTCGCCCTCGTCGAGCCCCCGGCGGATTCGACGGCGCCCAGCGCAGTGGGAGGCCCGGATGGTTCCGAAGGTACGCAGGACCAGGACATATAAGGCGGCAACCCCTCGAAAGAATGCTCTCGCGGCCGTGATCCTCGCCGCCGGCGAGGGCACTCGCATGAAGTCTAGCCGACCGAAGGTCTTGCACGAGATCGCTGGCCGTTCCCTCGTTGAACACGTGGTGCGAGCTGCCGCGAATGCGGGCGCGGCTCTGAGCATCGTCGTTATTGGCTTCGGAGGCGATCAAGTGCGCGCGACCCTCGAATCGCGCTGCCCTGAGCTGGAGCTGGCCTTTGCTTTACAGAGCGAGCGCCGCGGCACGGCGGACGCCACCTTGCGCGCCCGACCAGCGCTGGCCTCTTTTGCCGGCGATCTGCTCATCCTCTGCGGTGACGTTCCCGCCCTCCCCGCCGCAGCCTTACGAGCCCTGACTCGCGGGCACCGGCGCTCCGGCGCCGCACTGAGCGTGCTCACGGCCCGACTGGACGACGCCACAGGATATGGGCGCATCGTGAGAGGCCCGGGAGGGACCATCCGCGAGATCGTCGAGCACAAGGATGCTTCGGATGAGATTCTCGCCATCGACGAGATCAACAGCGGCATTTACTGCGCCCACTGGCCGAGTCTTCTGGAGGCTCTGAGTGAGATCCGTCCTGACAACCGCCAAGGCGAGTACTACCTGACAGACGCTGTCCGCCTCTTGCTTGCCAAGGGCCAGAAAGTGCGCGCCGTGCTGCACGCGGCCCCGGAGCAGATCCGCGGCGTCAATAGTCGTGCGC
>CAYSMT010000652.1:0-1893 GCA_964432135.1 uncultured Acidobacteriota bacterium | reverse complement strand
TCTACGCCAACTTCACCTTCGTACCCATGAAACCCGGCAATATCTCGATCATCGCCCAGGGTGGCGGCATGGGCGAGCTGCTCAAGCTACACCTGCACAAGGTCGGCATCGGTCATCGCCTCTACTGCTCTTATGGCAACGAATGCGACCTGACGATGCCGGAGATCCTCGCCTACTACGGAAAGGACGAGGGCACCCGAGTGATCATGATGCAAACCGAGACCTTCAAGGACCCACGAGCCTTCCTTGAAGCGGCGCGGGAGATCACGCCAGCCAAGCCGATTCTCGCGATCAAGTCCGGACGCACCGCCGAGGGCTCACGGGCCGTGTCTTCGCACACGGGCTCGCTGCTCGACCAGAGCGCAATGACCCGTGCCATGTACCGTAAGGCCGGTGTCATCGATTTCACCGACGCGGACGAGATGATCAAAGCGGCCATCGCCTTCTCGCTCCAAGATCCCCCGAAGGGCCGGCGCCTCGGTCTGATCACCAACACCGGCGGCCCCGGCATCGCCGCCGTCGACGAGGCCATCAGCCAGGGTCTCGAGCTGGCGAGCTGGTCACCAGAGGGCAAGCAGCGCCTCGTCGAGAACCTCTACGCGGAGGCGAGCACCGGAAATCCGGTCGATGTCGTCGCCACGGCCGGGCCGGAGCACTACTTCGCGGCCGTCGATACGCTGCTGAGTGAAGACGGCACCGACATGGTCATGGTCTTCTTCGTCACCGCGCCCTTCGTCGATCTCGATGGCATCGCCGACCGCATCGAAGAGGCTGCGAAGCGCTCGACCAAGCCTGTCGTTGTTGTCATCGAAACCATCGCCAAGTGGGCGCCTTTGATCGATAAGATCCGCCGCGCCGGTGTACCCGTCTACGAGTTTCCCGAGGACGGCGCGCGAGCCCTCGCCGCCATGGCACGCTACAGCACGCTGCGCGCACGACCCCGGGAGGATCTGCCAAAGCTCGAGATCGACCGCGACGCCGCCGAGGCGATCGTCGACCGTTTCGCCGGACAAGACGGCTACTTGCCCCAAGACGAGGCCTTTGCGCTCTTGCGCGCCTACGGCATCGCAGCGCCGCGCCTGGTCCGCATCACTGGGGAAGCGGAGTTAGCCGCAGCAGCGGACGAGGTCGGCTTTCCCTGCGTGCTCAAGGTCGACTCGAGCGCCATCATCCACAAGTCGGACGAAGGCGGCGTGCGACTGGGCATCGACAATCTCGATACGCTACGCTTAGCTTTCAACGAGATGCACGTACGCTTCGCGGGTCAGGCGATGGGCTTCGTGTTGCAAGAGCACAAGCCCCAGGGCCGCGAGTTGATCGTCGGCGCCATGGCCGCGTCGGGGCTCGGCAGCCTCGTGATGTTCGGCCTCGGCGGGATCTTCGTCGAGCTTCTCAAGGACGTCACCTTTTCGGTCGCCCCACTTTCACGCCCTGAAGCCCGTGAAGCCCTACGCTCGATCACCGCATACCCGTTCCTCGAGGGGCTCCGCGGTGAGCCGGGAGTGGATCTGGCGGCGATCGAGGATCTGCTCGTGCGCGTCTCGCGCCTCGCGGCGGACTTCCCGGCGATCGTGGAGATGGATCTCAATCCCGTCTTCGCCTATGCCCGTGGCGTGAGCGCGGTCGATGTGCGCGTAAAAGTGCGTTGACGCGGACCGCCTGATGCACTGGATTCCGCTCGCCGTCGTCGCGTGCTACCTCGTGGGTCTTTTCGTGATCACCTGGTGGTCCACGCGCCTGAGCTCGCGCGGAGATCGTGGGCTCGTCGGCTACCTTCTCGCCGGGCGTCAGCTTCCTGCAGGGGTCTCCGCCGCGCTGCTCGCAGGTCTCGCCGTCGGCGGCGCCTCGACGATCGGCGTCGCCGAGCGCGCCTACCGTGTCGGAATCTCGGCC
>CAYSMT010000651.1:0-1902 GCA_964432135.1 uncultured Acidobacteriota bacterium | reverse complement strand
TGACCTCCTGCGAACGCTTCACGTACGATGCGAAGGGGGAGGCGAGGAGCGGGATGCCGTGATGCTCCAGAGCGGCGGTTCACACCTGGCAGACAAGCTCATCGCGCTGCTTGATCTGATCGATCGGCCGGCGGCCGTGTGCGCGGCTGACGGGCGACTCCTCGGGGGCAACCAGCTTCTTCTTGAACTGCTTGCGTCGAAGGGCCGGCGTGGGATCGATGCCATCTCGTCCTTTCTCGACAAACGCTCCTGTGAGCGTGTCCTTGCCACCGAGTTATCTCAACAGAGCCGAAGCGAGTTTGAGGCGATCTGCCGCGACGGCGTTGAGCGGACGGTTTGCGTTGAGGTCCTGGCCGACGTGTCTGGGTCGCCAGTCTACCTGCTGGTATTGCGCGAGCGCGAGCTACGTCGAAGCGAGCCGCGGGCGGGTGCCGCGTTGCGTCACGATCTTGCGGGACCGTTGACGGCCATTCTTGGCACTGCGGAACTCATGCTGATGCGGGGTGAGGAACTGCCCCGAGAGATGCGCAACAACATCGGGCAGATCCTCGAAAATTGCGGCAGGATGTCGGAGATCTTGGCGAGGAGCCGGCAGCACGACCGGCAGGTCAACTCATCCTGAGGTCTGATGGCAAGGAGCCGCCGCGAGAGTGCTCGGCGGGCGGAGCGGGAGAAGGCTGACCGCTGTGGTTGCTGCGAACGGAAGAGACAGGGGAGCTAATTCGTGAGAGAGCTTGACGTACGAGGGAGGATTCTCCTCCTCGATGATGATCGTGCCTTGCGTGAGATGGCGGCTAGCTACCTTCGCGAACTCGGACACGAGGTGGATGATGTCAGCACTCTCGAACAGGCCCTCGCGAGGGTTCGCTCGCGACCCTATGACCTCGTGCTCTCGGACTTGGTTCTCGCTCATGGAACCGGCATCGACTTCCTCAAGGCGGTGCGGGCTGATGGCATCGCCTGCGAGGTCATCATCATGACCGGCTATGGGGGGGTCGAGGCTGCGGTGAACGCCATCCGGGAGGGGGCCTATGACTTCGTCACCAAGCCGTTGTCGATGACGCGTCTTGGCCTCGATGTCGGCAAGGCTCTGGAAAAACGTCGACTCGAGAGCGATCTCGAACGTCTCTCCGAGCCGGCCGAGGGTAGCTATGGCGACCTCATCGGGTTCGCACCAGCGATGCAGTCGGTCTTCTCCTTGCTACGTCAGGCCGCGAGTTGCGAGAGCAACGTGTTGCTGCTTGGAGAGTCCGGTACGGGAAAGGAGGTTGCCGCGAGAGAGATCCACCGGCACTCGGCTCGTCGAGACGGCCCCTTCATCCCCGTGCATTGCGGCGCGCTTCCACCCGAGCTGCTCGAGAGCGAGCTGTTCGGACATCGGCGTGGTGCGTTTACTGGGGCCGACCGTGCGCGACAGGGACTTTTCGCGGCGGCGAACGGTGGCACGCTTTTCCTCGACGAGATCGCCACCGCGCCGGCGCGTGTACAGATTGGCATGCTGCGCGTGTTGCAAGAGCGCAGCGTCCGGCCTGTTGGCGCCGATGCGGACCAACCGATCGACGTGCGCATCATCGCGGCCACGAACGCCGATCTCGAGACGGAGATGGAAGGCGGTGCCTTTCGACAGGATCTCTACTACCGCCTGGCGACGATTGTCATCCGCCTGCCCTCACTGAGGGAACGCCGGGACGATATCGTGGCGCTGGCGCGCGTGTTCTTCGACCGGCTGGCTCGCCAGGGCAAGGCGCGCAAGAGTCTCTCGCCGCGGGCCATAGAGCGCCTGACGGCCTATGACTGGCCGGGGAACATCCGCGAACTCGAGCATCTCGTCGAACGTGTGAGCGTCATCGCGGATGGCTCGATCGTGCGTGCCAAGGATCTCCCGCCTCCCGTTGCTGAGGG
>CAYSMT010000650.1:0-1910 GCA_964432135.1 uncultured Acidobacteriota bacterium | reverse complement strand
TCGAACCAGTACGCCATCGATGAGCTCGACAAGGCCCTTGCGGAGCAGAAGCGGCGCCAGGATGCTCCGACTGACCTGGACCAGGCAAAAGCGGAGGCGGCGCGCCGGGCCGCAGAGCTCGGGCCTCCGAAGCTCGATCCGGAATCGAATATCCCCATCGTGCTGAACTTCCCCGACACGACGGTCGAGGACGTCTATACGGCGCTCTCGAAGTCTTCGGGTATCAACTTCATCTACGATGAAAAGCTGGACTTGAAGAAGAAGGCGAGCGTCGAGCTGTCAAACATCACCTTCGAAAAGGCGATGGACATCTTAATGCTCAAGAATAAGCACTTTTACAAGATCATTGATGACCACACGATTCTCATCGCGGAGGACTCGAGGCAGAAACGCGGTGAGTATGCCGATCAGGTCATCCGTACCTTTTATCTCTCCAACGCCGAAACCAAACAGGTGCAGACTCTGCTGCGTTCACTGCTCGAGACGCGACGGATTCACGAGAATACCGACCTCAATGCGATCACCATCAAGGACACGCCGGAGACGATCAAGATCGCCGAGCGCATCATTCATGCCAACGACAAGGCGAAAGGCGAGGTCGTCGTTGATCTCGAGCTGCTCGAGATCAATCGCAATCGTAATAAAGAACTGGGTTTCGACCTGAGCTCCAAGAGCCTCTCATTGGTTTTTGGAGATGGGAAACAATCCTTGCCGATCAACGCGCTGGACGTGCTCAAGTCCAAGGGTGCTTGGTCCGTCGGTCCGATTCCCAGCGTGATGATGCGCTTTCTCAAGTCTGATTCCGACACGAAGTCGATCGCCAGGCCCCAGATCAGAATTCTCGAGGGGGAGGATGGCAAGATCACCATTGGTGACCGTGTTCCCATTCCCGCAACGACCTTCAATACGAGCAACACCATTGGCGGCAGTGTTGTGCCGATTACCTCTTTCACCTATCAGAATGTTGGCATCATCGTCGATATCAAGCCGCGAGTGCATCACAACAAGGAGGTTACCCTCGAGATCAAGCTGGAGATCTCTTCGCTGGCAGGATCCATCGAAGGGTCGGGTGGCGCGAGCCAACCGATTATCGGCACGCGGACGATCGAGACGACCTTGCGTTTAAAGGATGGTGAGACAAACCTGTTGGCCGGCTTGATCAAAGAGTACGAGCGGAGCACGCTCAGCGGTGTGCCTGGTCTCTCCGACTTGCCCTTGCTACGGCGTCTGTTCGGGAAAAGTGTCAACGAAAGTAAGGTCACCGACATCGTGATGTCGGTGACGCCGCACATCATTCGTTTGCCTAACATCGAGCCGATCGATCTCGTGCCGTTGTGGGTCGGAACGGAGGAACGGATCCAACTCCGCGGCGTTGCGCGCAACGCACTCGGAGAGAGTCCTTTCTCGGGGGCGAGCCCCTGGGAGGAGATCGAACGCGAGCTCAAGGGCGATGAGGCCGTGCCCGCTGCGCGCAAGAAGCCTTCGCAGGTGAAGGTCGAGGTCGAAGCCGGTGAGGGAGCGATCCATCCGCCCCCCGCTCAGGAGGAGGGGACCACCGCTGAAGATGAAAACCGTCGTCGTCGTCGCCCGCCACGTCCTGAGACAGAGCTGCCGGCCGAGGGCGCTTTCGGTGAAGGTGCGGAGCCTGTCGATCTCGACAAGGAGGCTCGCGCCGAGCCCGAGCCGCGCCGGCCGAGCGTGGCGCAAATTCGCCTCTCCGCGGCAGCCACCCGAGTTGCTCCGGGTGCCAATCTGCCGGTCGAGTTGCTTATCTCGGGGGCGGAGGGCGTGGGTACCGTGAACTTCCAGCTACGTTACGATCCTCGGGTATTGCGCTTCGTGCCTCCAGCGAGCCTGGGGAGCTTCCTGCAGCAAGGCGGTGTGCCTGTCGATCTACAGGCTGTGGAAAG
>CAYSMT010000649.1:0-1918 GCA_964432135.1 uncultured Acidobacteriota bacterium | reverse complement strand
GGCCAAGCGTCGCGCCGCTGCGTGCTCCCGCCAAGCGGGCACGAACGCGGTGACCTGCGCGAGCTCTCCCGCAAGCAACGGTAACGGATGGCCGGACCGCCGCCTCTTGAGTTTTATCAGCTCGTTGACGGCGCCAGCATGGCGCGGATCCGCGGCGAGCCCATAGTAAGTCTCGGTTGGAAACACGACGATGCCCCCATCGAGCATGTGCTCGGCGGCGGCCTGGATCCCTGCGGCATCGGCTCGGCGCATCGACATGGCTTCGCTGCAAGCCTCCTGTGCGGATCTCATGGGCCAGCCCCCCTTTCAGGGCGACCCAAACCCGGCTTTGGGGGAGCACATATCTCGCTCCACCATGTATGCTTGGCCAATGAGTCTACCCCCGGCGCTCAAGTCCGCGTCACACCCCCTCGCACGCCAGGCGGCGCTCCTCGCCCGCACGCCGCGTAACCGCCGCGAGGCTGGGCTCTTCCTCATCGAAGGTCTGCGAGGCCTCGAAGAGGCCCTCGCAGGAAACGCACGCATCGTCTGGAGCCTCGTGTCAGCACCCCGCGCTGAAAGAGCCCCCTTTGCCGCCTTGATCGACACCTTGCTCCGCAGCGCCATTCCCGTGCAACCCGTCCAAGATAAGCTCCTCAAGCGCCTGACCCCCTCCGAGAGCGGCGCAGGAATCCTCGCCGCCTGCCGCCTGCCCCCCCAGCGCGACGATCCGGAGCCGCTGATAGCAGAGCAAGGAAAGGGCCTGCTCGTCGTCACATGGGGCGTGCAGGATCCCGGCAACCTCGGCACGCTCATGCGCAGCGCGCTCGCCTTCGGCGCGCGGGGATTGATCGCCCAGGAGGGCGCTGATCCATGGAACCCCAAGGCGGTCCGTGCCAGCGCCGGCGCTATCCACCGGCTGCCCGTTACCCGCTCTCGGGACGAGGCGCTGCCTCATCGACTCCACCGCGCAGGCCACCGTCTCCTCGCCGCACAGGCTCGAGGAGGTCGCGATCCACGCGCGCTCGACTGGCCGGAGCGAGGGGCCTTGTTGCTCGGAGCGGAGGTGCTCGGCCTCCCGGAAAGCCTCGGGGAGGACACGCTCGCCGTGACGATTCCGATCGACCCACGGGTCGAGTCCCTCTCGGTCGCTACGGCAGGAACTCTCCTGCTCGCCTTGGCGGCGCATCAAGCTCCTGCAGACAGCGGTTGAGGTCCTGTGCCGATGCGAAGCAAGGGCACGCCGGTGCGAGGAAGCTTCGCGCCACCAAGAGCGAAGCCACGCGCGGGAAAGGTCAGTGCGTCGTTCGGCGTGAGGGATGGCGCTCCGCGCTTGTCGCGCGAGGCCAATAGACTCGAATCGTCGTGCCCTGCCCTGGAGCGGAGGTCATCTCGACACGCCCTTGGTGGCGCTCGACGAGGGTCTGTACCGTCGCAAGCCCAATGCCCGAGCCCTCGACCTTGGCCCCACCGTGGCCTCGATAGAAGCGTTCAAAAACGCGGCCCTGCTCCTGCTCAGGGATGCCGATGCCCGTGTCGGCAACCTCGAGGGCCACGAAACCAGGAGGTCCCACGTGGCAGCGGATCTCGACACGCCCACCGGGCTGATTGAACTTGACGGCATTGCTGATCAGGTTGTCGAACACTTGCACGAGGGCCTCACGCTCAGCCAACAAACGTAGATCAACATCCTCTTGCTGCTGCGAAATGACGATGCCCTGAGCCCGCGCAAGCTCGCGGTGACGCTCGAGAACCTCCTCGAGAACAGGTAGGGGGTCGAGAGCAACAATTTCGGGAGCCGCCATCTTGTCCGAACGCGCAAGCGCGAGCTGGTCGGCGATGAGACGATTCATCCGATCGATGTTGCGCATCGCAACCTTGAGACCACGTCGCTGCTCGTCGTTAATCTTTCCGAGCCGGCCCTCGATGACCATCTGCG
>CAYSMT010000648.1:0-1928 GCA_964432135.1 uncultured Acidobacteriota bacterium | reverse complement strand
AGGCTGAACTCGCAGCCTTCACAGCGCCAGCGCCCGCGATAGAAACGCACGGCTTTGGCGCATGCTGGACAGGGACCCGGTGGGGCGAGGGCCTCCCGAGGATCCACCTCGTGGAGGCGTACTTGGCCATCGCGCCACTCGAGGTAGGCGGCGAAGCGCCGGCCGTCGCGGGTCACGAAGCCTTCGCATAGCTCGCTGCGCCCCCGTTTGAGCAGCTCCTTCACGGTGGCTGCGCCAATGACGCGCCCCGATGTTTCGGCGAAAACGACGAAGGGGCAGTCACGGCCCGTATCGCAAGTGAAGACCCGGCCGCGTTCGCGGACATCACGGCCACAGGCCGGGCAGGCACCGAGCTTTTCCGATGCGGGAAACTCGAAGGTGATGTGGCCGTCGCTTTGGAGGCGTAGTCCGGCACGAAACTCCTTGCCGCTCTTCGAGCGGAAGCCCTTGACCGCTTCCGTATGGCCTCGCTTGAGCAACTGGCTTGCCATGCGCAGACTGAGCTCGCGCCGGGCGATCTGTCGGGGAATGTCGAGTTCGCAGTCCGTGCAGGCCCAGCCCCGCCTCCCGGTGCGCACTTCACAGCCGCAGCGAGGACATGTGCCAAGCAGCTTCCCGCCCGCCAGTGCGGCCCGTCGCAGCTCCAGGAAGGTGTTGCCCTCGATTGGAGAAGTGCGGATCGTTTCGACGAGCTCGCCGACAAAAGTGCGTATGTCCTGCATGAAGGCTTCACGCAGCTCACGCCCCTCTGCCATGGCGACCAGGCGGGCCTCCCAAACGCCCGTCATGCGCGGTGAGCGTAGGGCTTCGACGGGTAGCGCGGCGATCAGAGCGCGGCCCTGGGGAGCGGGAACGAGCTGTTTGCCCTCTCGCACGATGTAGTGGCGCTCGAGTAGCGTCTCGATGATCGAGGCGCGTGTTGCCGGAGTGCCCAGGCCGTTACGTTTCATCGCGCGTTTGAGCTCGGCTTCCTCGAGACCTTCACCGGCGCGCTCCATCGCGCCGAGCAGGCTTGCTTCGGTGTAACGCGGCGGCGCTTTGGTACGACCCTCATGGATGTGGGCTGCGAGTTGCTGGGTCTCGTCGCCCTTCTTGAGCGGTGGGAGCTGGCTTTGGGTACCCTTCTTTTTGCTGCGCGGGGGATCGATGACTTGCCAGCCTGCTTCGCGTCGTACGCGGCCTCGGGCGGCGAAAAGATCGTCGCCGATGGTCGTGTCAACGAGCGCGGTCGAGAAGACAGCATCCGGAAGGAAGACGGCGAGGAAGCGCCGCGCGACGAGGTCGAAGAGCCTCTTCTCGTCGGCATCGAGCGAGCGCCGCCTTGGATCGGCGCCCGTCGGAATGATCGCGTGGTGATCGCTGACCTCGGCATCATCGACGATGCGCTTCGAGAGCTTCACGGGCCACCTTCCGAGGACGCGCTCGCTCGTCTCGGCGTAGGGTCCGAAACGCAGCGCACCGAGGCGTTCGGGCAGGCTCGCGACCAGATCACTTGAGAGATGTCGTGAATCGGTGCGCGGGTAGGTCAAGAGCTTGTGCCGCTCATAAAGCGTTTGGGCGAGGTCAAGCGTGCGTTGGGCAGAGTAGCCATGACGCGCGTTCGCTTCCTTCTGCAACGAGGTCAGGTCGTAGAGCAGCGGCGGGTGTTCACGCTGCTCGCGTCCTTCGACGCGAACGACCTTGCCACGATGCCCTTCGATGCGCGCGAGTATGGCTTGTGCGGCTTCTTTGTCTTGGAGTCGGTCGAGGCGTTTGCCGCCCTCGAGCAGGCGATTCCAGCACGCCTCCCAGCTTCCGGCCTTCGCTTCGAAACGGACGCGGAGCTGGAAGAAGCTCTCAGGGATGAAATCCTCGATGGCGCGCTCGCGTGCCTCAAGTAGCGCAAGGGTCGGGGTCTGTACCCGGCCGAGGGAGAGCAGGGGTGCGTT
>CAYSMT010000647.1:0-1934 GCA_964432135.1 uncultured Acidobacteriota bacterium | reverse complement strand
GTGCCCCTGATCCGTGTGGACCCCCTCGCGGAGGACTACATCGCCAATCTGCGGCGGGTCGCCCGGCGACTCCTCGAGACCCTCTCATGAACAGCACCGCACCAGCTATCGAGCTCGAGTCCGTCAGCTTCGGTTACGGTGCCCGCCCCGTACTCGAGCAGGCCAATCTCAAGCTCGAACAGGGGGCCTTCCTCGCCGTCGTCGGCCCGAACGGCGGAGGCAAAACAACGCTGCTGCGGTTGATCCTCGGGCTCGAGGAACCCCAGGCCGGGCGGATTCGTGTCCTGGGACAAGCACCCCAGAAGGCCCGAGGTGAGATCGGCTATGTGCCACAAGCAAGCACTTTTGCCAGCGATTTCCCGATCACCGTCGAGCAAGCGGTCCAGCTCGGCCGGCTGGGCCGGACACGCTTTCTCGGCGGCTTCCGTCGCGAAGACCGACGCCTCGCGCAGCAGGCCATGGAGCGCGTGGGCGTCGCAAGCCTCGCTCCACGTCACCTCGCCACACTATCAGGCGGCCAGGTCCAACGCGTGCTCATCGCCCGCGCGCTCGCGGGCCACGCCCGCATCCTGCTGCTCGATGAGCCGACGGCCAACGTCGATGCCAAGGTCGAAGAAGACTTTTTCGAGTTGCTGAGGCGCTTGCTCGGAGAGACGACGATTGTCGTCGTCTCTCACGATGTCGGTTTCGTCACCAGTTATGCCGACCAGGTGGCCTGCGTCAACCGCCGCCTCGTGACCCACCCCACCCGCTCGCTGACAGGAGAGATGATCCAAGACCTCTATGACGGCCCGGTGTCTCTCGTCCAACACCGGCACCACGACGCGGAGCACAGTCGATGAGTACGTTCATCGCAGCGCTGAGCGAGCATGAGTTCCTCCAGCGGGCGCTCCTCGCAGGCCTGCTCGCCAGCGTCGGCTGCGGGCTGATGGGCAGCTATGTCGTCGTCAAGCGGATCAGCTTCCTCGCGGGAGGTATCGCCCACGCCGTCCTCGGTGGCATGGGCGCCGCACTCTTCTTCGGCGTCTCGCCCCTCCTGGGAGCTCTGGTCGCTGCCATCGTCGCTGCGATCGCCGTCGGGGGTGTGAGCCTCGCCTGGCACGAGCGGCAGGACACGATCATCGGCGCGATTTGGGCCGTCGGGATGGCGACCGGAGTGCTCTTCGTCTCTCGCACACCGGGCTACAACGTCGACCTGATGAGCTACCTCTTCGGCAACATCTTGATGGTGACGCGAAGCGACCTCTGGCTGATGGCCGCGCTCGACCTGCTGATCATCACTATCCTCGTGGCCTTCTACAAGCAGATCCTCGCCGTGAGCTTCGATGAGGAATTCGCGCTCGTCCAAGGCGTACCTGTCCGCTTGTTCTACCTGTTGCTGCTATGCATGGTCGCACTGACCGTCGTGCTCTTGATCCAGGTTGTCGGGCTGATCCTCGTCATTGCGTTACTCACCCTTCCCGCCGCGATCGCTGGCCAACTGGTCGGCACCTTCCGCCGGATGATGCTCGTCGCCGTCGCCATCGGCGCTCTGCTGACGACGGCCGGCCTCGCGCTGTCCTTTCAGCCGGACCTGCCGACGGGCGCCACGACGGTCTTGCTCGCCGGAGCGCTCTACCTCGCCGTGGCGACCTTTCGAGCCGTTCTGCACCGGTAACAGCCCGTCCTCAACGGTGGAATCTCGCGTGGGCATGCAGGTTTCGCGAGCGGAAGGCTAGCTCTTGTAAGATCAAAAGCTCCAAATCGACAAGCAGCGAGGACATCCTCTCGAGAGGCTCCTGTTTACCCGGCCGCCGGCCCGGGACGCGCGTCCTTGGCCTCGTATCCATTGCGGACGCGTTGCATCTTCTTTTTTGTTTTATTGAAAGTGCGCATGACCTGCTGATAGCGCGCGAGCTGGGAGGCGAGGAGTATGCACGAGCAAGACGTTGTCA
>CAYSMT010000646.1:0-1943 GCA_964432135.1 uncultured Acidobacteriota bacterium | reverse complement strand
ATCGACGAGTACGGCGTTGCCCATGACGCCCTGCGACTGTTCGAGCTCATCGCGCGATGAGCCTCTCGTTACCCTGAGGGTCGAAACCTTGGTCTCCGGACAGATGACGAGCTATCACTTGCTTCGGCGAAAACGAAGGACGGCTTGCGCGAAAAACACGCGACTCATATGATCGTGCCATCAAGTAAGACTTCTGATCTGCTGCTTTCGATTCCCCCGATTCAAGGAGCATTCCTCATGTCTCATGAACTTCCGGCCCTGCCCTATGCCCAAGATGCACTCGCGCCGGTGATCTCCGCGGAGACACTGGAATATCACTACGGCAAGCACCATCAAGCCTATGTCAACAACCTCAACAAGCTCATTCCCGGCACCGAGTTCGAGGAAGCCTCGCTCGAGGAGATCATCCGCAAGGCGACGGGCGGCATCTTCAACAACGGAGCCCAGGTCTGGAACCATTCTTTCTACTGGCAATGTCTGACACCCAACGGCTCAGGAGCACCGAGTGCGACCTTTGCGGACGCGCTGGTGAAGGCTTTTGGCTCCGTTGACAGCTTCCAGCAGCGGTTCACGGCGGCCGCCGTGAAAAACTTCGGCTCCGGCTGGACATGGCTCGTGAAAAACGCCGCTGGGAAGCTCGAAATCGCCAGCAGCTCGAATGCCGACAATCCCATGCGCACGGGTCAAACACCCTTGTTCACCGTGGACGTCTGGGAGCACGCCTACTATATCGATTACCGCAACGCCCGCCCGAAGTACCTCGAAGCGCTGTGGCAGATCGTCAACTGGGACTTTGTCGCGAGCAAGCTCGGCGGCTGATGAGACCGCCCGGAGTCCACAGCGACTGGAGCGCCCATGGCAGTCCATGAGCGTGGCGCAGGTGGTCCGCCGGCAGAACGAGGACGCGGCGGCCCATCGCAAGAGGAAGAATCATTGAATGCGCGTGCGCGGCGCATCCGTTCGTTTTTCGAAACGAGCGCCGCCGGGATCCATTGCTCGGAATACCGGCCTCCGATCGACACCTCCCTTCCTGCGAAAACGCAGGCCCGGCTGATCTACGAGCAATCGATCATCGTCGAATGCAACGACGCCTTCGCGCGCATCTACGACGCCGGCGACGCGAAGGCCGTATGCGGACGACCCCTCTCCGATTTTTTCGCCATGACTCCGGAGTGGCTCGCATTGGCGGAGACCTTCGTCAAGAACGGTTATTGCGTCCTCGACGGTGAAACCCGCGAGGAGCTGCCCGACGGCAGCGTGCACTACTACCTCAACTCCGCCCACGGCATTGTCGAGGAGGGTTATCTCGTCCACACCTGGGGCAGCGAGAGCGAAATCACGGATCTCAAGCTGGCCCTCGAGGCACAGCGCGCGCTGCACAAGCAGCTCTACGCCGCCCAGAAGATGGAGGCCATCGGCCAGCTCGCGGGAGGCATTGCGCATGACTTCAATAATCTCCTCCAGGCGCTTGTCGGCTACACGGAACTCGTCCAGATGGAGCTCCCCGAGGGTCTTCCCTCCATCGAAGCCCATCTCCACGAGATCGCGCTGATCACGCGCAGGGCCGCCGGCCTCACGCAGAAGCTGCTCACCTTCTCTCGGCGCGAACACGTCGACAAGCAGGATGTCGATCTTTCGAAACACCTCACGGAGCAGTCTCCTGTACTGCGCAGCTTGCTCGGCGAAGCGATCGAGCTGCGCATCCGATGCTCAGAAGAGCTGCCGGCCATCCACGCCGATCCTCGGCAGATCGAGCAAGTTCTCGTGAACCTCTGCCTCAACGCCCGGGACGCGATGCCTGATGGAGGAGTGCTGGCGATCGAGCTGGACGAGGAGCGACTCGACGAAGCCTTCTGCAGAGAACATCCCGAGATGCAGCCCGGACCCCACCTGCGCCTGCGCATCCGAGATGAGGGCGTGGGTGTTCCTCCCAAGATCAAAGA
>CAYSMT010000645.1:0-1945 GCA_964432135.1 uncultured Acidobacteriota bacterium | reverse complement strand
GATGCCGCGCCCCGTGATCTCAAAACCAATGCGGCGACGCGCGCTCTTACCGGCGCGCTCGGCCCGCAAGGCCGCTGCGCCGATGAAATCCTCCTTCTCCCAATCGACGATAAACTCAAGCCCGGCCTCGAGCACTGTTGTCCCGTCGTCGATGTCGTTACCGTACAACGGCAGCGCCGCCTCGAGGCGCAGCGAATCCCTCGCCCCGAGTCCTGCAGGAAGGAGGCCCTGCTCCTTTCCCTCCGCAAAGAGAGCGTCCCAAATCTGCGTCGCGTCTTCGGCGGCGGAAAAGATCTCCCAACCAAGCTCGCCCGTGTAACCCGTGCGACTAGCGATGACGGGGCAACCTGCGACCCGGCCCTGGACAACGCGGTAGTACTTGACCTTCCCCCCGTCGAATCCTTCGGCGAGCTGCGCCAGGATGCGGCGCGCCCGCGGCCCCTGGAGCGCGAGCAACGCACGGCGCTCGGACGCGTCCTCGAGCTCGATATCGAATCCCGCGCGGTGGGAGATGACCCACTCGAGGTCCTTAGCCTTGTTGGTCGCATTGACGACGATGAGGAAGAAGTCGTCCTCGACGTGGTAGCAGAGGATGTCATCGACAAAGGTCCCACGCTCGGTGGTCAAGGCGGAGTACATCGCGCGCCCCGTCTCGAGGGCCGACAAGCGCGACGGCGTGAGGTGATCGAGGAAAACTCCCGCCCCGGGGCCACGCAGATGGAACGACCCCATGTGGCTGACGTCAAACAGACCGGCCGCCTCGCGCACGGCGCGGTGCTCATCCATCAAACCCGTGTACTGCACGGGCATCTCATAACCGGCGAAGGGCACGAGCTTGGCGCCGAGCGCCACATGTCGTTCGTAGAGCGGAGTCCGCTTGAGCTCGGGCATCCCTTGCACCTCCCACTGTCGTCCCGCGAACCTCGCTCGGCGCGGGGAGGCGGAGGATGCACTTCCCTCGCCCCAGACAGTCTCGTGCGAGCCCCGGCGGCGCCGGAAAAAGCCGGCCACGAGACGGGTCTGGCATCCTAGCACCAGCGCCCCGCGCACAGCAACGCAAGCGCTGAGTTCTCTGCGATTATCGCCGCAAACGATCCCCAGGAAGCCCGCGAAGCTTCCCTGCGAGGCTCAACGAAGCCTCCAACGCGCGGCCCGGCGATCGAGGCAGTACACACGCGTCCGCGCCGTCGCCCCCGTCACGACGACCGCACACAACGTTTGGCGCCCATCGGTGACGAAGAGAGAGCCAGGGGTGGCTCGCCCATCGGCGGTGAAGGCCACGAGGCGTGCACGGCCGAAGCGCAACGCCGGTGTGGCAAGGCCGATGACGCCTTGCCCGGAGGGTAGTGCGGGCGCAGGCCAGGGAGGTGATGCGATGCGTATCCCGGGATAGTCCCGAGCGAGTGAGCTGGCGGGGCCACGAGTATCGATGCCAAGGGCAAGGTCTGCCCGTCGCAATCCATCGCCATCGCCATCACGGGCAATGACATAAGGCTCGTTTGCCATGAGAGGAAAGACCACGGCGCGGCTGTGCCCATCCGCGTACGCCTCGACTCGGCAAGCTCGCATCTGCGCCGCCAGGGCGCGCGCGGCCGCGGTGGTCGAACATACCGACGCGAACGGCCCGAGGCCAAGGGTCGCCCCGAGCAACAGGCCCAGGCCAGCGAGGCCGGAGACGAGGGCGAGAAGCGCGCGGCCTGCCTCCGGCCTCGCCGAGCGCATCAGTGGGCCTTCTTGGAAGCGCTTCCCGCAACGATCCGCGGCCGCAGCTTGGTCAGCAAACGCGGACCGATACCCTTGACAGCCAGGAGCGAGTCCACGTCCCGGAACGGACCGTGTTCCTTGCGGTAGGCGATAATCCGCCGCGCGAGAGCCGGTCCGATTCGCGGCAAGGTCTCGAGCTCGGCCACGCCGGCTTGGTTGATGTCGACCTTGGCCACCTGCG
>CAYSMT010000644.1:0-1958 GCA_964432135.1 uncultured Acidobacteriota bacterium | reverse complement strand
GATTGGCGAGTTGCTCCAACTTGTCCGCGCGCGCGGCGAGCAGCACCGCACGCTCGTGCTTGTGTCCTCAGAGTACGGCCTCGCCCTCGGGGAAGGCGGGGCTTGGTTTGAGACAGGAACGTCGCTATCCGAAGGAGTGATCCATGTGCCCCTGATCACTTTTGTGCCAGGTGCGCCAGGACATCGTCGCATTCCCGGCCCGATCTCTCTCGTCGACGTCGTGCCGACTCTACTCGGTTTGACAGGACTCGTCGGGGGACGTGAATCCGAGGGTGAGGATCTCTCGCGTTATCTGGTGGATGCCGGCGAGGCCCCCCGCGACGCGAACTCCGGGCCAGTTTTCAGCGAGTCGGTCTCGGGCCCTGGTGGGCGCGGCGCGATCTATGCCGTGCGCTTCGGGAACTGGAAGCTCGTACGCCATCCCGACGGGACGGAACGCTTCTTCTCGGTTCAGGGCATCGAACGGGAAATCATCGCTGCGAGGGGTCGGCAGGGCCGTATGCGTCAAGACCTCTCCGATACTCTCACGCGCTGGCTCGCGCGTCGGGAGGGCCGGCGTTGAGTAGGCAAGCCCCTGCGGGCGGGCGTTTTCTTTCGCGAGATCGTCGCCGCCGGGGGGTGCGTCCTTCGCCAAAGCAAGCTAGGATTCCGCGGTCATGATGAAGTCTTGCGCGGCGAAGCGCGTTCTCCCACTTCTGTTCACGCTCTTGTGCCTGCCGGGGGTCTATCGGCTCGTAGGGGCGCAGGCCCTCCCCGAGGGAGAGGCCTGTTCGACGATTCAATCGGTCGAGGTGCGGGGCAATCAGCGCATGGGCGCCGACGCGATTCGTTTCGATCTCAAGTTGCGCCGCGGAGATCGCTGGGACGACGGTCTCGTACGTCGCGAGTTTCGGCGTTTCTGGAGGCGCGGCTACTTCTCGGATTTGCGTTTTCTCAAGCGCTGTGACGCCGAGGGTGCCGTTCTCATCGTGGAGATCAAGGAACGACCGACGGTGCTCGAGATCGGCTACCAGAAGGTCAAGCAGGTCAACCAGCAGCAGATCGAAGACTTCTACAAAGAGCGGGACTTCGTTCTGAGCATCGGCTCCCCACTCGATCGCAAGAAGCTCTGGCGTGCCGAATCGTTGGTTCGCGATCTGCTCGGTCAGAAGGGCTATCTCGACGCGCGTGTCAAGGCCGTGATTCGCGACATGTCGGCCTCCTCGAAGTCGGTCTACTTCCAGATCTCTCCCGGAGGCAAGACGCGCATCCGAGAGCTTGAGTTTGTTGGTAACGAGCATTACAAAGACCGCGTGTTGCGCCGGCAGCTCAAGCTGACCAAAGAGTGGCATTGGTGGTGGCCTTTTGGTCGCAAGAGTCTCTACCACCCCCTTAAGTACCAGCAGGACATCAACGAGGTGCTCGATTACTACCGCGACCGTGGCTACCTTGATGTTGACGTCGATCCGCCGGTGGTCGAGGTCAGGACGATCGAGGACAAGCGTGGCGAGAAGCGGGCTGCACGGCGCCAGCGCAAACGGAGCAAGAAGGAAGCACGGCGGTTAGGTCGTGAGGCACGCCGTGCGCGCAAGCGTGGCGAGAGCATCGACTCTTCAGCGGGGCTCGATAGCGAGCCGGAACCAGCGGCGCCCGCGGGGCCGCGCGAGAAAAAGTGGGTTTACCTCACGGTGCCGCTGCAGGAAGGGCCCGTCTATCGCCTCGGGGAGATCACCTTTGAGGGAGGGACGATCTTCGATGACCGCATGCTGCGGGTTCAAATCCCGATTGGTCCAGGTGGCGTCATATCGGATGAGATTCTTGAATACGGGCTTGAGAGAATTCGCAAAATCTACGGTGGACGCGGCTACGCCTATGCCGTCGTCTCGCGCCAATTCCAGCGTCGCGAGGGCGATGAAGCCATCGCGGATATCGTCGTCAACATCGACGAGGACCAGGCTTACACCGTCGGTGCAATCGAG
>CAYSMT010000643.1:0-1958 GCA_964432135.1 uncultured Acidobacteriota bacterium | reverse complement strand
ACCTCTTCCAAAGCAATGCCCTCTCTGTCGATCACGCGGGAACGGGAACTCTCGTTGTCGCCCGCATCATGTGGGGCAGCGCGGCCGGGCCCGGCGAGACGATTCACGGCGACGTCGACGCAGCGAACTTTGTCGCCAGCGAGCGCGCCCCAATCGTCGTGCGCCGACCTCAGGACTCGGGCTGGACCGCCTCAGTCAACACCTGTTTCGACCGCCTGCAAAAAGCGGTGGATTATGCGAGCCCCGGTGATCTACTGCTGGTCGGCGCAGGGAACTACCGCGAGCATGTCGTCATCGACAAAGCTCTCGAAATCGAGGGCGTGGCCGGGCAGAGCGGCTGCTCGCCTACGGTCATCGATGGATCGTCCCAGGGCGATCCCGTCAAGCCCGTGATGCGTATCGCCCAGGTCTCGGGCCTCAAGCTGCGCCAGCTCACCCTCAGCGGTGCGGGAAAAGCCGTGCCCTGCGGCACGAACAGCAACGCGCAAGAGATCGGCCTTGATCTCGAGAATGTCAGCTCGTCGAC
This sequence comes from uncultured Acidobacteriota bacterium, assembly GCA_964432135.1. Taxonomy (GTDB): domain Bacteria; phylum Acidobacteriota; class Polarisedimenticolia; order J045; family J045; genus JANTFM01. The sequence goes on along the minus strand of CAYSMT010000643.1, from coordinate 1,432 downwards.
TTTCTCCAACATCTGCCTGAGCGAGAACGGCGTGACCGAGCTGCGCGTCAAGGGCGACAGCGACGACAATCTCTTTGAACACCTTAATATCGATGGAAGAACCTTGACTCTCGGCGGGGACGACCAGTGCGGGCACCGATCGCGTGAAGGCATCCTCATCGACGGTGGCCCGGTCTGCGAAGGGGGCAGTGGCGCCTTTGCTGAGCGCAATCGCATCGTGGACAGCAGCGCGCGCAACGTCACCCGCGGTGTCGTCCTGCGCTTTGCCGACGAAAGCGAACTCAAGAACCTGACGCTGGAGGCCTCACCAGCTAGTGCTTGGCCCGGCGAGACAGCCACGGCCATCCTGATCAGCGTATCGAATGGAACAACCATCCGTGACTCCCTGATCGACCATCCCGATATCGGTGATGGAGTTCGCATCGAGGGACGCCGGGACGCCGATTGCTTCGATGAACGCAACGACGCGGAGAACACGAAGATCACTTCGACCCGCATTTCGTCCGTGCAGCTCTCCGGCGTCCACCTCTCCTGGGCCACCGGCGATCCCGGAGCACCGAGGGGCGTCACGATCGATTGCAGCGAGCTGTCATTCAACAGTGAAGCATTGCACGTCGATGCCCTCCCGGCCGGAGCGACACCGGTCGTCGCGCTTTCACGCTGCGATCTGACACGCAACACCCAGGGCATCGTCAATGCGAGCACGATGACAGTCGCGGCCCAGAGGAACTGGTGGGGCGCGACGGATGGCCCCTCCGGGGACGGCCCCGGCGGTGGAGATTCGTTTTCCGGTCCCGTCGACTATGCCCATTGGCTCGGGAGCTCCGGGGCCGATGACGCTGACGCTGACGGCGTGAGCGAGTGCGCCGGGGACTGCAATGACTCCGACGGCACGATCTACCCCGGCGCGAGAGAGAGCTGCGATGGCGTCGACAACGACTGCGACGGTTCGATCGACGAGGACGTCGCAGCGCCATCAGGTCATCCCGAGCTGAGCGTCTCACACAGCGCCTCGGTGGCCAGGCTGAGTTGGCCAGCCCTCGCCTCCGCAGCGAGCTACGACAGCATGGCCGGCACCCTGGCCGCGCTGCATTCCTCCGGAGGTGACTTCGCGGGCTCAGCCGACTCGTGCCTGGCGAGCGACTCCCCGGAGCTGAGCGTGGAGCACGCGCCACTTCCGACGGCTGGCGACGGCTATTGGTATCTCGTTCGTGGGCGCAACTGCTCGCAATCTGGCAGCTACGACACGGGCAGCACTTCCCAACACGGCTCGCGCGATGCGGGCACCAACGCGGCTCCAAACGCCTGCCCCTGATCGCTGTGATGATCGAATAACATCTTTCACTTGTCGCGTTCGCCATAACCTGACAAGTTCGCAAGCATTGCTTCACACCGCCACCGGATCCAATGTTGCTGTGGAGGGGTGGAGGAC
>CAYSMT010000642.1:0-1962 GCA_964432135.1 uncultured Acidobacteriota bacterium | reverse complement strand
CTGCCCGTGTGCGAAAGAACGACGCGTCTGGAGGCCTCGGGCGCAGCTGATGGCGGAGGCGAAATCGCGTCATCGCTTGTTGCGCGACATGCCGACGCGGCCAGGGTCAACCCGGTCACGGCCAGAAACTCCCTCCGCCTTACGCCTCGCTGCTCGTCCATTCCTCGCCCAACTCGGCACGCCCTTCGGCTGAATGCGAACGGCCACGAAGGACGCTGCTGCCGCAGCCGCGACGGCCGCTCGCAAGAGGCCGGCGCTCGCATCACACCCTCCCTGCTCGCGATTATTCCCGTACGAGGGCCTCACCGCCACCGCGCAGGGGGAACTCAGCCAGCCGCAGATCGGCCTCACGCAGCGCCGGCCCGCGCGCCCAGTGGCGCGCAAGGAGCTGGGCGGAGAGAATCCCGATGAACGCCATCGTCTCACGTTCTCCGATCGCCTTGCCCGAGAAGGCCTTCTCGGCGAGCCGGCGAACCCGCCCAGGATCGAAGAGACCCTCGTTCCGGATCGCTGCTTCGGACAGCATGTCCTCAGCAATCTCCCGGCCAACACCACTTTGGAAGGAGCGGACGTTCGGCGCGATGTAGGGTCGCTTGCGCCGCTGAAGCACTCCCGCCGGTATCAGATCTTCGTGGGCACGACGCAAGATCCACTTCTCTGAGAGACCGCGCAGCTTGAGCCGGGGCGCGAGGCGCTGACCGAACTCCACGATGCGATGATCGAGAAAGGGATAGCGCCCCTCGACGGAGTGCCCCAAGCTCATGCGATCGCCCTGAGAAGCGAGCAGATGCCCCGCAAGGAAGACCTTCGTCTCGATGTACTCCGCACGAGCCAGCAGCTCGCGTCCACTGAGCGCCTCACCCAGGCGATCGAGAAACGCCGCCGGCACGTCGTGGTCCCCCAGGTGTTGCTTTATCTCCTCGGAGAAGAAACCCCGGTTGCGCAGGCCGTTCCTCCAGGTTGGACGATGGGAAAAGGCCAGATCATCGGCGTTTTCGATCCCCTCGCGATAGAAGGCCTCGAAGAAGGCCACGACGCGGCTCCCAGCTCCCGGCGCGAAGGGATAGAGGAGGCGCAGCAACGCGGGCCGCAGGCGCGAAGAAGGATCGCGCCCCCACCAGGCACGGATCTTGGCCTCTTTGAAGATGTCGTAGCCGCCGAAGATCTCGTCGGCGCCCTCCCCGGTGAGCACGACCTTGCGCCCCTGCCCGCGCACGAGGCCCGAAAGGAGGAAGAGCGGAACCGGTGCGGTGCGCATCAGCGGCTTTTCCGCCAAGGCGATGACCTGGGGAAAGGCCTCCGCGATGTCGGCGTAGGAGACGACGATCCGATGATGCTCCGTCCCCAGCGCCTGGACGGCTTCTTCCTGCTCACTGCTCTCATCAAACGCGGCATCGGCAAAAGCGATCGAGTAGGTCTCGAGAGGCGTATCCGTGACCGTGCGCACGAGGGCCGTCGCAATCGTTGAATCGAGACCGCCCGAGAGGTACGCGCCCACCGTGACGTCGGCCCGCAATCGCAAGCGTACCGAGTCTTCTAGCAGCGCGCGCAGCTCCTCGGCCGCGACACCCTCGTCGCTGATCTGTCCTCCGGCGGCAGGAGGACGCGGGATGTCCCAGTAGCGTCGCAAGCGGGGCTCAGCCCCGGCGTCGACGGTGAGCAGGTATCCCGGAGGTAGCTCGTGAACGCCCTCGAGCACCGTGCGCGGGGCGAGCGATGTCCAAGCCACGAAACACTCGTCAAGGCCGCGAGGGTCGCAACGAGCCGGAAGACCTGCGGCGATCAGGCACTTCATCTCCGAGCCAAAGAGCAACCGGCCCTCATGCAGTGCCCAGAAGATCGGGCGGATGCCGAGACGATCCCGACCGAGCACGAGACGACGGCGCGCACGGTCCCAGATACCGAAGGCGAAGTTGCCATTGAGACGCTCAGTAAAGGTCTCGGGCCACTGCTCGTAGGCGT
>CAYSMT010000641.1:0-1962 GCA_964432135.1 uncultured Acidobacteriota bacterium | reverse complement strand
CTCGCGCAGGCAGGAGGAAACGAAACCAGCCTTGAGCTCGTGCTCTCGGCTCGGGCCTCTCTCTCTGGGCTGACCATCGAGCAGGTAGAGCGCACGATCTCTGTTCCCCTCGGGCCCGCAACTCGAGCGCGTCTGGCCGAGGGCATTCATCTTCGCGACGCCTTGGCGCTGCCGGCAACGGCCCTCGATCTTGACGTGAGCGTACGCATCGCTGGAGTGGGTGTCGGGCAATGGCGGGAACGTGTCCGCGTGCCTTCCTACTCCGAGACGACCTTCGGTCTTGCGGGTTTATCCGTCTTCTCCGTCTTGGACTACTCGCTGCCCGTTTTCGACGTGTTCGCCAACAAGCAGCCCGTGATTGGGAGCGACCCCGCCATAGCGCGGTCGGATCCCCTCGGCTCCGGAAAGGGGCGCCCGCCGCTTTTGACCCACGGCACCGTTCCTCGAGATTTACCCCTGCTCGTTCAGGTGACCGTATTAGCGCCTCCTTCTCCAGGGGAAGGCAAATCCAACCTCCGCTTAGATTGGGAGCTTCTTCCTGTTGGCGGCGGAGAGGTTCTCACGCCGCCGGTGCGCTATCGCCGGCTTAAGCTCAGCGACGATCAATCTCGTCTTGACATCGTCGCCGATCTTGACTTGGCGAAGCTGTCCGAGGGCCGCTATACATTGCGGCTGACGGCTGTTGACCGCATCAGCTCGGAAAGTGCGGTGGCTGAGACCTGGCTCGATCTGGCGCCCTGATCCCGGCGATGCGGTGGCGCCTGGAGGAATGCTGGTGGCTCACGCCAGGGCGTTGATCATGCACTCGGGTCTTGTCCTAGCTTTGTGTTTTGCGCTGGCTCCCCGGCCGTCGTGTGCCGCTGACGATCCGCTTCGTGGTGTGGTGCGGGCCAATCGTTCCTGCGAATTGGGCGACCGAGCGTTGCGTGAGGGAGCGTACGAACAAGCCCGTGCCCATTTCTTGCAAGCGCTCGAGATCTCTCCTGGCTTCCCGCCAGCGCAGATCGGACTCGGTAGCTTGGCGATGGCACTCGGCAACTTTGAAGAGGCGCTCGAACGCTACGAGGGCGCTCGTGCGGGTTATGAGGCGCTCGGACGCGCTTTGCTCGACATCGAGATTCGGCGCTACGGAGATGCGCCGCGGGTCATCGGGATGTTCAGCGACTCGATGGACAACAGGAGTGGCACCGACGAAAACCGGGCTACGAGCACTTTCTCCGGCACCGCGCCTCCACCCGGGCGCAGCTTCCTGGCGCGCTTCGAGAGCATCGGGCTTCCCGAAGGTAAGCACGCGGGAGAGGCGCCGGGCAAGATCTACTTCTACATCGGCAATGCATTGTATCGCCTCGGCCGGTATGAGCAGGCGTATGCGGCCTATCAGCGTTGCATCGAGCTGACCCCTGGGTTTTCGATGGTCTACAACAACCTCGCGTTAGTGGAATGGAGGCGCGGGAATCTGCCGGCGGCCCAGGCCGCGCTCGCGAAGGCGGAGGAACTCGGTTTTCCCGTCAACCCGAAGTTCAAGGAAGACCTAGCACGTGCCGGCAAGTAGAATGACCAGATGAAGTCGGAGTCCAGCGCGCGCGGCGGGGCTGGCCGCGTTGCGGCAGGGATCTTTCTCAGCCGATTTTTTGGTCTGCTGCGGGAGCGCGCGGTCGCTCATTTTTTTGGTGTTGGTGCGTTGGCGGATGTGTTCAGTACTGCGTTCCGCGTGCCCAATCTGCTCCAGAACCTGCTGGGTGAGGGAACGATCTCGGCGGCCTTCATCCCGGTCTACTCTCGCTTGATCGACCAGGGGCGTGAGGAAGAAGCGGGACGCTTCGCGGGAGCGATCTTCGGGCTCTTACTGTGCACGGTGTCGCTGATCACCTTGCTCGGCGTGGTCTTCGCTCGAGAGATCGTCTCCGTGACGGCTTACGGCTATCTAGCGGATGCGGCGCGGGTCACTGCCGGAGAGCAGCT
>CAYSMT010000640.1:0-1979 GCA_964432135.1 uncultured Acidobacteriota bacterium | reverse complement strand
CCAACGAGAAGATCCACTTCGCCTGGGACAGCGTCATCGACGAAGTGCTCGGCGAGGAGAAGGTCACCGGTGTCCGCCTCAAGAACGTCAAAACCGGCGAGAAGCGCGAGCTCTCCTGTGCGGCCGTTTTCGTCGCCATCGGGCACACACCGAACACGGCACTCTTCAAGGGCCAGCTCGAGATGAACGAGACGGGTTATCTGATCACACGACCCGACAGCTCGTACACCTCGGTCGACGGCGTCTTTGCCTGCGGTGATTGTCAGGACTGGACCTACCGCCAGGCCATCACCGCCTCCGGCTCGGGATGTATGGCCGCCATCGATGCTGAGCGTTGGCTCGAAGCCCGCGAGTAGCACACGACCGCGAACTCCAAGCGGCGAATCCGCTGGGCACAAATCCTGATCCGGGATCGAGGAGATGAGCGAAATGGCGAGTTCTCGCCCTCTCGTCTGCCGCATCGACGTACCGGGAGAGGAAACGAGCTTTCTCGCCCGGCCGCTCAGTCCCGGACAACCCGCCATGCGCATTGACGGCGTCGTGCCCGGCGAGCTCGTTCTTGCGCGCGAGCGGGTCGGCGGTAAGGGCTGGGCGGAGCTCATCGAGCTACTTGAACCCTCTTCCGCGCGACGCGACGCACCCTGCATCTACGCCGGCCGCTGCGGTGGCTGCCATTGGCAACACATCGAGGCCGCCCGCCAATCTGAGCTGCGCCTCGCGCGCCTACGCTGGCTGCTCGTGCAAGCGGGAATCCCCGAACCCCAGGAGAAGTCCGAACACCTTCCTTCGCCTCAGGAGCTTGCCTACCGCTACCGAGCCCGCTTCCAAATCGCGGCACGAACGCGGGAGCAAGACAGGGCATCGGCGAACGAAGACCAGCCGGCCGTAAAAGGTGACGCATCCATTGAGGTGCTCTTCGGCTTTCATGGCCTCGGCACGCGAGCGGTTGTCGACACGGCGCACTGCCCGCTGCTCGCACCGGAGCTCGCCCAAGCCCACAACCATGTTCGCGGCGTCCTTGCCAAGCTCGCGATACCCGGCCTGAACGGCCTCGAGCTGACGGCGCTGCCCGGGGCACGGGGAGCGCTGTGCGTACTCAACCCGAGGGACCGAGCGCCGGAGGACTGGCCGGCCTGCGGCGAACACCTGCTCGAGGCCTGCGGCGATGCCCTCGTCTCCGTCACCGCCCAGCCCGAACGCGGCACCGACGAGCCCTTGATCCTCGGCGAGCGCAGCCTGCTCGGCCGAACACCCGATGGCCACCCCATCGCCGTGGCTGCGCGGGGTTTTCTCCAGGCGAACCTCGCCGCAGCGGATCACCTCGCCGACGCCGTGACGCAGCTCGCGGAAGCCGCGCCCGGCGTCAGGATTCTTGAACTTTTTGCCGGCTCCGCGCTGCTCGGCTGGAGGCTGGCCGCAACAGGGGCAACGGTCCATTCCATCGAGAGTGACGCTCTCGCCGTGGAGGCCGGCCAGCGCTTGCCGGCGCCTCCTCGCGGGCACCTTCATCTGGAAGGTGGCGATGCGTTGAGTCTACGCACGGCGACGCTCTGCGAGACAGACGTGCTCGTCGCTGATCCCCCTCGCTCAGGTCTCGGCGGCCTCGCCGAAACCCTGGCCACCCGGGGCCCCGAACGCTTCGTTCTCGTCGCCTGCTCGATGTCCTCCCTCGTGCGTGATCTCAAGGTGCTCTGCACGGGACACTACCAGTTGCGACGACTGCTCACCGCCGACCTCTTTCCCCAAACGCGCCACCTCGAAACCGTCGCGTTGCTCGTGAGGTGAGTCCTCAACGGTGCGCTTTTCGCGCTTTTCCCATCCAGCTCCTGACCTGGCACGCCGATTGTCCTGGGTTTCAGGCCGCGATCGCGGTCTTGTAACGGTAGGTCCCGGCGCTCTCCCCGGGGCGGGACCGCAGCGTGCCGGCGTAGTGCTCCGAAAGCTCTTCCGGCAACCCCACCCGCCGAGGAAACAGCCGC
>CAYSMT010000639.1:0-1984 GCA_964432135.1 uncultured Acidobacteriota bacterium | reverse complement strand
CTGACTCACGGCGTCGAGGGACTAGCTTGCTGTTAGGTCGCCTAACTCCATCGGCGGCAATACCTTGTCCGTCGAGCACCTTCATCGCGTCCTCCCTTCTCTCGTGCTCGTGAGGCTTGGCCCGCCCTTTGCTACTGGGCAGCTAGCGAGGATTGTGGTGTTTTCCGAAGGACTCGACGAGTGGCCCACTCGCGACGGAGAGCGGAGAGGTGAGAGCGTGATCATGCGGATGAGAAGCCTGCCCTTCATCCTGGCGTTGTTCGTCGTTGTGATGGCCTTGGGTACGAGCCTCGCGGGTACGATATCCATCGCTTGGGATCCCGTCACGGATCCCGATCTCGCCGGATACAAGGTCTACTACGGGACGGCGCCCGGGGTCTACACGCATAACGAAGACGTGGGCAACAGGACTTCGACGACCCTCGTTGGCCTTGATGCTTGCACCCATTACTACATCGCCATCAAGGCCTACGACAGCTCGGGGGCCGAGTCGGCCAGCTATTCGAATCAGATCGATGGCCTGCCGCGTCCCGTGGTGACGGCCTCGAGCCCATCGGGCGGTGAGCAGGGTGCCTCGACGACTCTCTCCGTCACGGGCGAGTCCTTCGTCGATGGGGCCCGTGTCGAGTTTTCCGGTACGGGGATCACCGTGCAGTCCACGACCTGGGTTGCCTGCGGTGAGCTCTCCGTGGCGATCCAGATTTCCGGAAGTGCGGCGACCGGCGCCCGTAACATCACCGTCATCAACCCGGACCGCACCTTCGGCACAGGCACCGGGTTGTTCACCGTGATAGCGAACGCCTCGCCAAGCGTCACCAGCTCTGATCCCGCCGCCGGGGCGACGGATGTGCCGGTGACGGTCCACCCACGCGTCATCTTCAATGAGCGCATGGCGGCGGCCACGATCACCGCGAACAACGTCCGTCTGCTCGACGCCACGGGAGCGCCCGTGGCCCAGGCCGCCGGGTCGCCGGCGCTCTCGGCAGATGCGCTCACAGTGACGATCACTCCCAACGTCGACCTGGCTCATCGAGCGACCTACCGAATCTGGGTGCGCGGTGGTGCGAGCGGTGTCACCGATGTGTCCGGCAAGGCGATGGCGGCGAACTGGGAGCAGAGCCCTGGCTTCACGACGGCCGCGACGGGAGACACCCAGGGGCCGCGGGTCAGTGCGACGGATCCTGCGGACGGGGCAACGGGAGTCTCCGCGGCGGTCCATCCCGTGGTGACTTTCAATGAGCCCCTCGACCCGGCGAGTGTCAGCTCCTCGACCGTGCGCTTGCTCGACGCCTCGGATCAACCCGTGGCCCAGCAGGCCGCCTCGCCGCAGCTCTCCGCTGATGGGCGCCGCGTGACGATCACGCTGGCCGCACCGCTCGGCGAGAACGCGGTCTACCGGATTCAAGTCCTTGCGGGCTCCTCGGGTGTCAAGGACGTGGCAGGCAACCCGATGGATACGACCTACCTCCAGGGGAGCGGTTTCACCATCGAAAACCTGCCGCCGAGCACCGTGCAGAACACGCATCGCACGGACGTGAGGTAGCGCGCGGCTGGGGGTCGGATACGGAGGCCGTTCGCGCCGACTTGCAGCCCTGGCGCGGCGGCTTCCGGCCCCTGGTCCTGGCGGCGGACACCGCGATGTTAGTGCAATTGCATAAACGTAAGTGTCGCTCTGCTGGGATCTTCTGGCGTCGCTCTTTCTGGCCGTGGCCGAGCTTACAACCCCTTGTCTTCGTTCGTCTTGCCTGCCGAAGCAAAGAGCGGCCGGCGCCGCGTCACCATGGTACGGGCCTTGCAGAATCGGGGGAGGGCGGCCCGGAGGGGGCCTTCCCCAGGGAAGGTGAGCCGAGGGTATGGGTATGACGAAGGGTTGGGCGCAGCGGAGGAACTCTTCCACGACATCGACACGGTCGGCGCTGTGCGCTTTCGCCGTGATCGTCATGCTCGTTCTGGCAGGTGGCACGAGCGAGGCGGGCTCCATCTC
>CAYSMT010000638.1:0-1990 GCA_964432135.1 uncultured Acidobacteriota bacterium | reverse complement strand
TGATGACTGCGCAAAACGAGCCTTTCGAGGAGCGAGATCTGCCCTGGCAGGCTCCTGCTGCGGGCGAGATGACGGTGGAGGTTGCCGGGTGCGGCGTTTGCCACACAGATCTGTCCTTTCTCTACCACGGCGTGCCGACGCGTGCCGAGCTTCCTCTGGTGCTCGGGCATGAGATCAGCGGCACGGTCTGTGAGGTCGGTGAAGACGTCGATGCGGACCTCATCGGCCGTCCGGTCATCGTTCCGGCGGTGCTTTCCTGCGGAGAATGCGCACTGTGCGATGCCGGAGAGCGGCGCATTTGTCGTGCGCAGGTCATGCCGGGCAATGACCGACACGGTGGTTACGCCTCCCATGTGACGGTGCCGGCGCGTTACGTTTGCCCTGTGGGAGATGACGTGCTGGTGGGTCATGAGCTCTGGGAGCTGGCCGTCGTCTCCGACGCTGTGACGACGCCCTTTCAGGCCATTCAGCGCTCCGGTCTGGCCAAGGGTGAGTTTGCCGTCATCATCGGTGCGGGTGGCATCGGCATCCACGCGGTGCAGGTCGCTGCGGCCACGGGCGCCACGGTGCTCGCGCTCGACATCGATGCCGCCAAACTGGAGGTCGCGCGCGCTTCGGGTGCCGCCGCCGTGCTCGATGTCAAAGAGCTCGCGCTCAAGGAGATTCGTGCTGCGGTGCGGGCTGAGGCGAAGCGGCTCGGTGCACCGAAGTTCTGCTGGAAGATTCTGGAGACTTCGGGGAGCAAAGCTGGGCAGGAGGCGGCCTTCGCGCTGATGAGTTTCGGATCGACCCTCGGCATCGTCGGCTTCACCATGGCCAAGCTCGAGCTACGTCTGAGCAACCTGATGGCCTTTGATGCCAAGGCTTTTGGTAACTGGGGTTGCGATCCAGCGCTCTATCCCGAGGTCTTGAACTGGGTCGCGGACGGGCGGATCAAGCTTTCTCCCTTCGTGGAGAAGCGTTCCCTTTCGGAGATCAATGCGGTCTTCGATGCGGCACGGCAGGGAAGCTTGCGCAAGCGGGTGGTACTCGTGCCCTGATCTGTGGCGCCGGGCGCGGGCCCTGGTTGAGCTTGGGCACGAGGGCTCAGGCGAGAAGAGTGTGGGCGAGCAGGATCTTGACGCCGATGACGATTAGGATCAGGCCGCCAAGGGCTTCGATGCGCCGGCCCACCAACGCTCCGAGCCGGCTGCCGAGGAGCATCCCAAGCACACACAGGCCAGAGGTGATCAGGCCGATGATCAGCGCGGGCTCCCAGATCTCGACGCGGATCGCGGCGAGGCTGACGCCGGCGGCCAAGGCATCGATGCTCGTTGCCAGGGAGAAGAGCACGAGGGTCATTCCCCGGGTGGGGTCCTTGTCGTTCCGAGGTTCTTCCTGCTCGTGGAGAGACTCGTAGAGCGCTTTGCCGCCGATTCCGGCGAGCAGAGCAAAGGCGATCCAGTGATCCCAGGCCTCGATCTTTGATCGTGTTGCGAGGCCGGCGGTCCAACCGAGAATCGGCATCAGGCCCTGAAAGAGACCGAAGTGAAACGCGATGCGGAAGACCTGCCGAGAGGAGACCTTTCCGAGCACGATGCTGCAGGCGACAGCGATTGAGAAGGCGTCCATCGCCAGTCCCATGGCGATTCCGATGACCTCAAACAGCGACATTTTCAGCACCCTCTCCAGGCTCGGCCGTGAGCGGCTTGGCTCTCCGGGGCGTGGTCATCACGCGCGATGCCCATTGTTCCGGTTAGACTCGAGGCTTGTCCAGGAGACAGCGCGCTTCCGGCTATGCTGCGCCACGTCCTTTCAATGCGTCGCGGGCGTCTCTTGGCGGAAAGCGGCGGCGGGCGCTAGGCTTACGCGCCCTTGCTTCGTACGGGCGAGGGCGTGGCGACCGGTCTCGGGCTCGACATCTTCAGGGGGAGATGTTCCCGATGGGACGGGTCATGGTGATGGCCCGAGCCGGATGGGGTGATTCGGCCATTTTCCACGAAAGCTTCAC
>CAYSMT010000637.1:0-1995 GCA_964432135.1 uncultured Acidobacteriota bacterium | reverse complement strand
TGGAACACTTCGTCCGCGCTCCGGTAAACCTCGCGCGCGTACGTCTTGAGCTGGGCAACAGCTCAGGCGCAAGGGAATCGATCGATGAGGCCCTTGCCATTGACAACGATTTCGCCCCGGCATACAACGTCCTCGGGCGAATCTATTTGTATGAAGGCAAGCGCGATGAAGCCGCTGAAGCCTTCCGTCGCAGCGCAGATCTCGACCCCGACAATCCTTGGGCATTGAACAACCTCGGCTACTCCCTGCTGACGAGCGGTGCGGCAGCCGAGGCTGTGGCACCTCTCGAAAAGGCCATCGCGCGCAACGCAGGCCACGCCTGTATCTTCAATAACCTCGCATTGGCCCGTGAACAAACGGGTGACCTCAAGGGTGCTCTGGCCGCGGCGCTTCAGGCGCAAGAACTGAGAGGCGATCGAGAGGAGTACGCGGCTACGGCGACACGTCTCGCTGCACTACTCCCTGCAAATCTGCAGGTTACTCCAGGGGAGAATGAGTTCGTGGCCGTCGCATCCCGAGATGAGGCCGCCACGCCATCTCTGCCATGAATCTCTTTCCCCATACGACGAATAGAGACCGCCGACTCCGGGGTGACCTGCATCCCGGAGTCGTTTTCGTGCGCCATCGATCACTACGAGTTCGAGCCGTCAAAACGAATACTCCACACGCAGCGTTCCGACGAGGGTCGTGCCGCGAGGCAAGACACCACGGGGGTGGCTTATGAGCTGTAAGTCCGGCTTGACGACAAGCCGCCTCCCAATCCGCCAGCCGTAGAACAGTTCGATCACGCTTTCCTCCCCGCGCGGATGCGCCGGTCCCAGGGAAGCACGATGCACACGCGTGACCATGAGCCCCGCGTTGTCCTCCGTCCGGGCCTGGAAGAGGCCAGCCATTGATACACCAAGAGCCAGGTGACGACCGATCTCGTGGGATAGGCCGTCGCCGCCCCCCCACTGCGCGAAAACACCGAGAATGCGCTCGCCATCCCCCGCCAATCCAGGCACTGACCACAACACCTGCTCGATGATGAGGTAGGCATCCGAGCTGCCCCTCCGCAGCAATCCGTCAAGCTGCTCGATCTTTGCGCTATCCTTCCACAGGCCAAGAACGGCCCGTCCTCGTTTGAATTGGCCAAACGACGGCCACCTGACATCGATCTCCGCGATCGAGAAACTCTGTCGACTCCTCTCGATCGCGCTGTGTGAGTTCGGGGAGCTAAAAACACCCAGCGACAAACTCAGGTAGGCGCTCGGCGCAAAGCTCAACACGAGACCCGGCTCCGGATCAGGGTAGGTGGGTAATGGAAAAATGGTCGGAGAATATCCCGCAGAGGAATTTACGAACTGCCCTCCTGCTCTGACGAAAGCAAAATCCGTGTTCGCGTCGAGAAGCCCACCCTTGATCCTCAAGTCTCCGCCGAGCAGTCGCTGCTCGTACCAGGCCTCGCTGAGATGGTTGAAGTCCTCAGCATCGATATTGGAGTAACCCTGCAAATCACCGGCCACGTCCGAACCGTTATCTCCACGCTGGAGCGCGTAGCTTGCATGGAGCGTTCCACCATGTAACCCGACGGCTCGCTCGAGATCTAAGCTGAAGCCAAACGAGAGGAGCCCTCGCAGCACCGGACGATGGGCGCTTCCCCCACGGAACACACCAGACCAATCGACAATTAGGGAAGCTTCTGGAACAATCGGACGAGAACCCCCAGGCACCGCGGCCACTTCCTGCTGCCCGAACACAGACGACACGGCCAAGATGCCGAGCAACAAACTCAGGGTCCATCGCTTGTCCACAAAAATGCGCATCACCGCCAAACCTCGATTCTGCGGCCCGTCATTCTATCTCGAGCCCATCCCCCTCTTCACTTGTTCATCCTGTCGGCCTTCTCGAAGAGGAAAGAACGCAGATGTCCAGCAGCGCGGGCTTCGCCCCTCTCCTCTCCACATTGACGGACACGTGACCCCGAAAGTGCGGCTATCCTTCCGGAGCCCGCAG
>CAYSMT010000636.1:1302-1996 GCA_964432135.1 uncultured Acidobacteriota bacterium | reverse complement strand
CGCTGTAGGTGCCGGAATAGACCTCGACAGACTCCCGGGTGACATCGCCACCCACCGAGGCACTCTCCGTCCAGCTGTCCGCATCGGTGGCGCTCGCCCACGCTTCGAATCCGCCGTTCGTCAGCTTCTCTCTTCCCGGCCCCGACGCGAGCAGCTCGAGGGCGATGTCCAGCGGGTTGCCTCGCCTCGCCCAGGCCTGCTTCGCACTCGTGTTGTCAGCCGGGAAGGTGTAGCTCGCTGGACCGACGCCGTACTTCCGTCGCGTCAGCGTCTGCAAGTCCTTGTCGCCCGTCCCGCCGATGGTCTCGTAGGCTATGAGTTCGAGGTGCTGGTCGTCGTCATTCCACAGCGCGACGAGTCCTGGCTCGCGCCACTTCCCTTTCGGGCTGTCCACGAACGTGATCACCGTGTCAGATGGCGCCACGCTCGAGGCCAGACGATAGGACTCCCCGTCGAAGTCCTCGAACAGTGAGGCGCTCATCGCCTTCTGGACGTTGTCCAGCGAGAACTTGTACCCACCTCCCCCGCGGTCGAGCAGGAAGTCCTCGAGCATCCAGTTCGTGGCGTGGTACTCGGACTCATCCACGCCGAGGAAACCCTCCCGACGCACCACCCGGGCCAGGCGCAGACTCTTGTCGTGGATCTTCAGCCAGGCGGTCACGGAGACGTCCTCATCGACCATCGTGAAGCCCGT
>CAYSMT010000636.1:0-1292 GCA_964432135.1 uncultured Acidobacteriota bacterium | reverse complement strand
GTTGCCGACCGTGAGGCTGTTGCTGGTCAGGTGCAGCGAGCTGCCGCTGTCGGGCAGGGGCTCGGCACCGACGAAGTGCGTCCACCCAGTGGGGAGCGTCAGACCCGAGTGCTGGCGCGTAACAAACCTGGTCTGTTGGGCCGGGAAATCCCAGACCAGGCAGAGCGCCTTGCTCTCGGCGACCCGCTGCGCTTCGTAGCCCATCAGTGCCCCTCAGCCGGCGCGACGAACTTCATCGCGTAGTTCCGACGGGTCCGGCCGGCCGGGTACTTGACCGCGTACCGCGGATCCCGGTAGCAGCTCTGCCAGTGGCGCTCGGCGTTGGTGTGCTTGTCGCGGTCCTGCCAGATCGCGAGGCGCCCCGGCGTTTCCTCGAGCCAGCGGTCGAAGGACGCCATCGCCTCATAGTCCGGCGTGCCGGCGAAGAGCTTGTGGATGTCTACCCGGATCTCCGTGCGCGGCTTGCGCAGCTGGACGATCTCGAACGCCTGGCCACCCTCGTTGACCCGGAAACCCGCATTCACCTTCGGCGTGATCCGGCGGAAGCCGCGACCGAGGTCGAGCAGATGCCCGGCGAAGCAGCGGTCCCACCAAACGTCAGCCGAGGGGTCGTAAGCCCGCCGCGCGGGATCGTAGACCAGGTGCAGGTCGACGTAGGTCGTGGCTGCAGCCAGGCGCACCGCACACACGCGTAGGCGCCACTCCGGCCCGCCATAGCTCATCCGGCGGGTGACGATGCCGGTGGTTTCGGTGCCCGTGCCGGGGGCCGACGTGGCGCCGGCGCCGGAGAACTGATGGATCTCCAGGAGCGCATTCGCTGAGGCAGTCTCGTTGGCTGCACGCAGCATGACCGCTAGCGCGAGCTCCGGCGCGTCGGCTCCCCGCAGGAACGCGGGAATGGCGCTCACGTCCAGGCGGGCCCGCAATCGAGCCAAGTTGCCACTCGTCCCGTCAGAGACGTTCTGGCGCACCGACTGCGCGCTCGGCAGCCCGCTCCCCGCGCTGTGGAACTGATCAGACACGACCTGGTTCACGCCACCGACCGAGGCATCGTCCCAGCCCGACGGCGGATCCGTCGCCGGCGCGTCCGTCTCGAACGACCAGTTCGGGATCGGCAGCAGCCCGTAGATGATCATCGGGTACGCCATCAGCCGGCCGCCCGCATGGGGAGGGGGCGCAGATGCCCCAGTTCGATGAGGTCCTCGAGGCGCTCGTAGACAGCCTCAGCGATCTCTCGGACGCGGCTCGGCGAGTCGACGTTGCCTTGGATTGTCACCTGTACAGCGCCCTCG
>CAYSMT010000635.1:0-2004 GCA_964432135.1 uncultured Acidobacteriota bacterium | reverse complement strand
GTCGTGATTGAGCCCAATGAGGAGGCTATTGTCGAGCGGTTCGGCAACCCGCTGGGCAAGAACGGTCAAGTTCGTGACATGCAGCCCGGGATTCACCTGAAGCTGCCCTGGCCGATCGATATTGCGTACAAATACCCCACGAAAGAGGTGCTCGAACTCTACATCGGTTACGTTCCCAATCGCAATCCCAAGACGGGACAGATCGTGCCGGAAGCGTCGCTGCTGTGGGGCCAGAGCCACTACAAGGAAGAGTACAGTTTACTGACGGCCGCCGACTATACCGGCGAACAACTGACCGAAGGCGCCGTTCCCGTCAGTCTGGTCAAAGCCAATATTCCCGTTCAGTACCGTATCAAAGACCTCTACGCCTATATTTATGGCCATCGTGATCCCGTTCGGTTGCTGGAGGCCATTTGTTACGAGGAACTGGCCCGGTTTGCCGCCAGTGCGCGAATCGAGGTCGACGATATCGGGCCGGGACAGGTGTCGGCCGATAGTCTGTTCGGTGCAGGTCGGTCGCGCGCCAAGCAGATCCTCGTCGAGCGCATTCAAGAGGCTGCCGACGCTCAGGAACTGGGCGTCGAGTTGGTTTTTCTGGGGGTGCAGGGGATTCATCCGCCTCCCGAGGTGGCGCCGGATTACGAGGCGGTCATCGGGGCCGTACAGAAGAAACAGGCGCTGGTCTTGCAGGCCGAAGCCCAGCGGAACCGTACCCTCAGCACATTGATTGGGTCCGTCAACAAGGCGTATGAACTGGCCGATCTGGCGGACGCCTATCAAAAGGCCCAGACCGAGGGGCGAGCGCAGGATGTCGAGCAACTGGGCCGGCAGTTCGACGCGGCCTTCGCCGAAGCCAAAGGGGATATCTTCAAGACCCTGCGCGCGGCGCAGAGTTACGCATTCCAGAAGGCTACTCTGGCCGAGGCGACGGGACAGCGCTTTGCCGGACAGGTCAAGGCCTACCGGGCGGCCCCTGAGATCTATATGCAGGAACAGCGTCTGACCGTGCTCGAAGAGGCACTGAAGGGGATACGCAAATACGTCGTAGCCGCCGACGTCAACGACACACAGGTCACCATCGTCGATCTTCAGCAACAACTGACACCCGATTTGTTGGATATTGGTAGTTTACAGGAGAACAGCCAGTAATGAAGAATGTAGCTATTCCCATATTCGTCGCCGTCATCTTCATCATCATGGCCGTATACCTGGTGACTTTTCAGGTCCGGGAAACCAAGTCGGCCCTGGTGACTCGATTCGGCCAACCGGTGCGTGCAAAGACCGAGCCCGGTCTGGCCTGGAAGTGGCCGGCGCCGATCGAACGCGTGTATCGATTCGATTCTCGCCTGCGGGTACTCGAAAGCGAACTGATGGAGACCCCCACCAAAGGAGCGGTTCCGATCATCGTCAAGAGCTACGTCGTCTGGCGCATCGTGGAGCCCTTGACCTTTCTGAATGCGGTCGAGACGGTTGCGGACGCCAATGATATGATCCGCAGTCGCATCAACGACACGCAGAACCGCGTGATCGGGCAGCATACCTTCGGGGAGTTCGTCAACAGCGATCCGGAGAAGATCCGATTCGATCAGATTCAGGCGGAGATGCTCGCCGACCTCGCCGGACCGGTGCGAGAAGCTTACGGCATCGAAATCAAGACCCTGGGCATCAAACAATTCAAGGCCAGTGAAGATGTTACCAAGGACGTCTTCGAGCGGATGAAGGCCGACCGTCAGCGTCTCACCGAAGCGACCATCGCCCAGGGCAATGCCGAGGCGACCAAGATCAAGACGGACGCCGATGCCAAGCGAACGGCCCTGTTGGCGGCCGCCGAGGGGCGGGCCAAGGCCATCCGCGGCCAGGGGGACGCCGAGGCCGCCCAATACTATGAAATGCTCGAGGCGGCACCGAAGTTGGCGATGTTCTTGCGAGCCCTTGAGGCCTTGTTGGTGACGTTGAAGGAGCGGTCGACCCTGGTCATCCCGGCCGATGTGGAGCCGTTCAAGT
>CAYSMT010000634.1:0-2017 GCA_964432135.1 uncultured Acidobacteriota bacterium | reverse complement strand
AGATCGGGAACACGGCCCAGGAGAGGACCGCACCGACGCCGCGCAATACGCCCGCTCCGAAGGTCATCGCCGTGCCGAGCACGCTGCGAAGCGATGAAGAGACGCCTTGCTCTTGGCCCTGAAGCGCGCCCGCCACCTGCTGGGTCCAGGGATGCTCGTTCCAGAATTGGACGACCTTGGGCCAGTGCTCGCTCGCCCAGGCTGAGGAGTTGGCCCACCACTCAGGTAGTGAGGCGACGAGACCGGCGAGCTGATCCACCAGCAGTGCGCCGAAAAACCAGCCGACACCGACGAGCGGGAGTAGCACCGAGAGAAAGAGGAGCACGAGCGCTGCCGTTTTGTTGATCAGGCGCCAATGGATAAGCCAGTCGTAGTAAGGCTTGAAAACGAGCGCGACGACCCCGGCCACGGCAAGGGGAAGGAAGACTCCGGCGAAGGCATTAAGGAACACACCGACCAGGAGTAGCAGGAAGACCACTGTCGCGATGATGACGACGGAGGAGAGCACCGTGATGGCTGCCGCGACGGTCATTTTTTGGCGATCGGATAACTCAAGACCCATGGTATCTCCTGATGGTCAACGGTTTATTCTAACCGAAGCTAGACCCTGGACCGCCTCGTGCGGTACCTGACCGCGCCCTCTGGTCGGTGCACCAACGGGGTTGGGGAGGAGTTGCGCCGGAGTCGCGGATCTTCCTCGATGGATCGAGGAGCGCATTGGACATATGCTCGACAAGCAGACGTCCCGTAGGAGCCCGCATGATTCATGCTGGGTCGGGGTGCATGCCCCGTGGCTAATTCTGGAGGGAGCGATGCCACGACCGCCGAGACCACGACGCGTCATCGAAGGCCTTGAGGGCCGAGTCTACAAGCCGCGCGGCGTGGCCATGAGCCAGCTGGAAGAGGCTGTGCTGACCCTCGACGGGCTGGAGGCGCTGCGCTTGGCAGATATGCAGGGTCTCTACCAGGAGGCAGCTGCGGAGCGAATGGGGGTTTCTCGCGCTACTTTCGCTCGCGTGCTCTCAGAGGCACGGCGGATCGTGGCTGACGCCCTCGTGGAGGGGAAGGCGCTAAATATCGGGGGCGGCGCGATTAGTCGTTGCCCCCGGCACGAGCCCCACGGGCCGGGGCAGGGTCGTCGCCGGCGCTGTCGCGGCTCTTGACGCTCGTCCCCGGCTTCAGGGGGTTCATCACAGGCTTCCGTGGTTGGTGTCATATCTACTGTGAGCTCCTTCGTCACGAGCTAGCTTCCGTGCAACAAGCGAAGCAGGTGCGGGCATTTGTGGGGCTCCAGACCCGTGCCGACCGAAACGAGGAGAAATCCTCCCCAGGACTTAGGGCCGCCGCCGGTCACCTCCCGACTGGCGGCGGAGCCGTTTTTCCGGCTTCCGTCATGCTGTCCTGATCAAATGCCCCCAAACGCCGTTCCCTTGAAAGCGATCATTCGCTGCTGCTGAGGAAGGCATCTCGCCACCCCATGTGGCAGAGGGTGGTTGACACCTTTGTTCCAGGATGACGAGCGATCGCTTCAAGGGGAAGGCGCTGTGATTGGGCGCGGGCGTGGCGTCTGCGATATAGTCGCTCTCGCTTGTTGTGCAAGGGAGGGTTGGCGTGGCGAAGAGCAAGGTTGGCGTTCTCAAGACGACTCCGGCTCGGGTTCTTGAGGACACCCATCGGCTGATGAATTTGGCCGGATATCGAGAGGTTATCGACCCTGCGGCCGATACGGCGCTAAAGATCAACATCTCTTGGCATTTCTTCTATCCGAGTTCCTCGACGACGCCATGGCAGCTCGACGGTGTCATCTCTGCGATGAAGCGCGATGGCTACGATCCGTCGTTGATCCATGGTTGCCACAACCGCACCGTCGTCATTGATGCGCATCTCGGAGAGAGGGAAAACAAGCAGCTTGAGGTCATTGAAAGGCACGGCCTGAGAAACGTCCACCTCTATGAGGGAGAACAGTGGATTCACATCCGGGACGCCGTGGGCGATCTGGCCGACAACTTCCTGGTGC
>CAYSMT010000633.1:0-2022 GCA_964432135.1 uncultured Acidobacteriota bacterium | reverse complement strand
TGTGTAACCGATGCGGGCTATGTCGATGCGGCGATCGAGATCGCTCGGCGCGATGTCATCGTGGCGACCTTCGGCGACATGATGAGGGTGCCTGGCAGCGAGAGCTCCCTCGATGTTGCCCGAGCCGAGGGTTGCCAGATCGAGATCTGTTACTCGCCGACGGGGGCATTGACTCTCGCGAAGGAGAATCCCGAGCGCGATGTCGTATTTCTCGGGATCGGCTTCGAAACGACGATGGCGCCCGTCGTGAGCCTGGTCGATCATGCGGCGAAGACTGGCATCCCGAATCTTTCCGTGCTGACGGCCTTCAAGCTCGTGCCGCCGGCGCTCGACGCTCTCATTGCCGACCCGGAGGTCGAGATCGACGCCTTCCTCTGTCCTGCGCATGTTTCAGCGATCATCGGTTCCGAGGCCTACCGTTCGGTTGTCGAGGAGCACGGACTTCCCTGTGTCGTCGCGGGTTTCGAGCCCTTGGACATTCTCTACGGTATGCAGGTGTTGGCGGAAATGCTTGCGGAGGGCAAGCCTCGGCTTGTTAATCAATACGCGCGTGTCGTTCGAGCTGAAGGCAATCTCAAAGCGCAACGTTTGATGGAGGCCTACCTCGAGCCCGTGGATGCGGGGTGGCGGGGGCTTGGAACGCTGCCTTCCAGCGGTCTGGCGTTGCGAGAGGAATGGTCGGCCTATGATGCGGAGAAGCGCTTCGGGGTAACGACGCACGGGGGTTGTTTTGAACCGCGTTGCCGCTGTGGCGACGTGCTCAAAGGCAAGATTCGTCCCGCCGAGTGTCCGCTCTTTGCGACGGTCTGTACGCCCGACCATCCGGTCGGCGCTTGCATGGTCAGTTCTGAAGGAAGCTGCGCCGCGCATTTCCGCTACAACCCGGACCGGGGGAGGTTAGAACGGTGAGATCGAAACAGCTTCTTCTCGGCCACGGAGGGGGCGGGCGGCTCTCTCGCGAGCTCATCGCCGAAGAGCTTCTCCCTCGTTTTGGGGATGGTCCTCTGGCCGCATTGCCGGACGGGGCTCTGCTTTCGCTCGGCAAAGAGCGGCTGATCTTCACCACGGACAGCTTCGTCGTTCAGCCGCTCGAGTTTCCCGGAGGCAATATCGGCCACCTAGCCGTACACGGTACGGTCAATGACATTGCTGCTGCGGGTGGCCGTCCCCTCTGGCTTTCATTCGCCATGATTCTTGAGGAGGGGCTTGATTTCGCGTTGCTCCGCCGTGTGCTCGACGCCGTCAAGGAGGCGGCCTCATCTTGCGGCGTACAGATTGTTACCGGCGATACCAAGGTCGTGGCGCGGGGGCAGTGCGACGGGATTTATCTCAATACGGCGGGCATTGGCGCATTCATCGAAGACTTCTCACTCTCACCGAGGCGTATTGCCATTGAGGATCGCGTGCTGGTCAGCGGTCCGCTTGGTGATCACGGTATGGCCGTGATGTCCGCGCGCGAGAGCATCGCGATTCAGGGCGATCTCGTCAGCGATTCCGCGCCCGTCCATCGTCTCTCGGCAGCGGCGGCCGGCTTTGGTGCTGCGATCCGCTTCCTGCGCGATCCAACTCGGGGTGGCGTCGCAGCGGTTCTCGGAGAGATCGTTGAAGGACGAGCGGTTGGCATCGTGCTCGATGAGCCATCGATTCCCTTTTCGCCGGGCGCGCGGGCTATCGCGGAGATGCTTGGTCTTGACCTGCTGCACGTGGCATCGGAAGGGCGCTTGTGTGCGATCTGTGCAGCGGAGGTTGCCAGCGAGCTTCTGGCGAGCTGGCGTGCGCTTCCAGAGGGAAGAGATGCTGCGATCATCGGTCGCGTCAGCGAAGACGCGGGGCGGGTCATCATGGAGACAGGCATTGGCGGGCGGCGCTTGGTCGATCTACCGCGCGGTGAACTGTTGCCGAGGATCTGCTGATGCATGAGCTGAGCCTCGCGATGGCGCTCGTCGAACAAGTCGAGGAGGTCGCGCGCAGGGAAGGGGCACGACATGTGCTCAGCCTGACTATTGTCATCGGAGAGTCCAG